>JASHRI010000022.1 GCA_030037435.1 Candidatus Acidiferrales bacterium
GTCTGATAGTCAGTCTTCAACTTGTCCTTCAGCGGCCCCTGCTGATCCGGCGTCGCCGTCTTCAATTGAGCTTGCACCTGATTGATGTCATTGAATGCCGCTACGCCCGCATCCACGTGACCTTTCATCGTGTTGAATTGACTTTGCGCCTCCTGTTTCTTTTTCTCTTCGTCCGGGTTAGCGGTCGCCTGCTGGGCGATAAGCTGCTTGAAATTGAAGTTGACTTCGTTATCCTGGTCAGCCTGAATTTGGTGCTGCTCGGTAAAATTATTAAGGCCCGCGGCGGGATCGTTCAAAACGAATGTGTATACGCCCACGGCCAAGCCAATCTGGCTATATTTCCCGTTCTTGTCGGTCTTCAGTGAATAAGTCTGCCCATTCTGGCCCTTGATCACGACCGAAACGCCGACCCACGGCTTTCCATCCTTATCCAGAACCTGACCGAAGACGCGCGCATTCTGCGCCGCGGCAATCGCGGGAAACACCAAGGTCACTACGAGTGCCACCCACACAGGAATCAGTCGTCTCATCTAGTCTCCCCCTCAGACACTTCCATATGACAACCGGCGCACCACAGCAAGCATTATGGCGCAACTCGAGCCCGATAGGCGATAGGGTCGTGCACGCCAGCCTGGGCAAAGGCCTCGAGGCGCAAACGGCAGCTATCGCATGTGCCGCAAGCCTCGTCTTCGAATTGATAGCAGGACCATGTGAAATGCAACGGTGCCCCAAGCTCGACGCCGCGCCGCACGATTTCGCCTTTTCGCATGCGTATCACCGGCGTGACAATCTCGATGCGCGTTTCCGGGCGCGTGCCCTCGCGAACTACGGCCTGGAACGCCCGATAATACTCCGGACGGCAGTCTGGATACCCAGAACTATCTTCGGCAACGGCGCCGATGAAGATCGCCGTCGCGCCGATCACTTCTGCCCAGCTTACCGCAGCCGCCAAAAAGTGAGCGTTACGGAAAGGAACATAAGTGATGGGGATGCCCGTCTGCCCCGCAAGCGCCTCGCCCGATTCGGGCACCGCGACGCGCTGATCGGTGAGAGCCGACCCGCCAATTTGCGCAAACGCGTCGAACCGCACTACCAGCCGGTCGTGTACGTCGTAGAAGTCTGCGATTTCCTCAAATGCCTGCCGCTCGCGCCGTTCCGTTCGCTGCCCGTAAGCCGCGTGCATCAGTGCCAGGTCGTACGTCCGCACAGCAATCGCCGCGGTCACGCACGAGTCCATCCCGCCGCTCAACAGCACGACCGCCTTGGGCTTTCCCGCCATCGCGAATTCTCAAACTCCCTTCATTGCAGGGTCCCAGATGAATTTATGCAGTTGCAAGCCGAGCCTCACGGGCAGCCTGTCCGCCAAAATCCACTCCGCCAGATCCCTCGCATTCAATCCCGCCCAGGCGCCGGACGGGTCGGGGAAAACCGGGGAAAATAAAACCTCGTGAACTCGCTCGGCAAGCCGGTGACGTTCGGTAAACTCGCGAGCGAAATCGTAATCCCGTCGGCTCGATATCACAAACTTGATTTCGTCCTTTTCATCCACTGCCGCGAGATTCGCCATGTCAAAGGTATCGGGCTCGCCCGAGTCAGGGCACTTCACGTCGACGATCTTGATCACTTCACGCGGCAAAACGCCTACAAATCGCTGACCGCTCGTTTCGATCATTACGGTATAGCGCGAAGCGAGCAGCCGCTCGGCCAGTGCAGAAGTCTCCGGCTGCAATAGCGGCTCGCCGCCCGTGATCTCGACCAGCGAAATTTCGCGCGGGCCATTATTCGCAAGCGAGCCCACCCTATCGAGCACCTCGTCCACGGTGTATTTTGTGCCGCCGTGAAAGGCGTAGACGGTGTCACACCAAGTGCAGCGCAGATTGCATCCCGTTAGTCGCACAAAAATGCACGGTAAGCCCGCGCGAGTACCTTCGCCTTGAATGGATTTGAAAATCTCGGTGATGACCATATGCGGCACGCTCGCAAGAAAACTTCAGAGGCCCATGCGTCGGCCGGCCTGACCAATCAATCGTTAACCCTGGGACGATACGTGGCCGCGCTCGTCTCAGTCTCCCAAACCGTGACGCTCGAAATGCCCGCGCCATTGGCAACGTTGTGAAGCTGTCGCGACGCTTCGTCGCAGATATGGCGCGCCAGATTCTCCGCCGAAGGATTCACTTTGTCGAATGGCGGGAGTTCGTTGAGATATTTGTGGTCGAGCGAACGAATCACGCCTTGAATCACGTGCTTCAGGTGAACGAAATCATAAAGCAAGCCCGTCGCGTCGAGTTTTTCACCAGCCATCGTAACTCGTACTTTGAAGTTGTGCCCGTGCAGGTCTTCGCATTTGCCGTAGTAATCGCGCAGGTTGTGCGCCGCGGCGAATGTGTCGTCAACGCTCACTTCATACATGGTCGTTCCCTTGAGTCTCGCACCCAGATCGTGTCTTGCCAGCGCGTTCAGTCTACTGAGGATGGCTCTCCATGAAGCGCGCGACGTCCCCAAGATCCTGCGTGACGGTGTATGCGGGCAAGGACTCCAGGAAAATCTTACCATACTGCATTCGCTGGATGCGGTTGTCGAGAATCGACAGAATGCCGCGATCGGCTCGCGAGCGTATCAGCCGGCCAAAGCCCTGCTTCAACGCCAGCACGGCTTCGGGCACCTGATATTCGGCGAAGGCGTTGCGGCCGTCGTCCATCAGTGCGCGCACGCGCGCGGCCACGATCGGGTCGCTTGGCACCGCAAACGGCAGCTTGTCGATGATCACGCAGGAAAGCTGCGCTCCGGGCACGTCGACGCCTTGCCAAAAACTCGCCGTGGCGAAAAGCACGGCGTTGGGCGTGGACCGAAAACGATCGAGAAGCACGGAGCGTGGCGCCGTGCCCTGGAGAAGCATCGGGAAGGTGAGGCGGCCCGAGACGCGTTCGAAAACGTCCTTCATTTGCGCGTAGCTGGTGAACAAACAAAAGGCTCGCCCCTGCGAAATTTCAAGAAGCCGAGTGATTTCCTGCGCTGCGCCGGCCGCGAATGAGGGTTGCCGCACGTCTGGAATGCCGCGCGGAATGTAAAGCAGGACCTGGCTCCGATAATCGAACTCCTGCGGCAGTACCGTCTCGTTGGCGGGCATGACTCCAAGGCGTTGCTTCAAATATTCGAATTTCCCTTCCACGGCCAGAGTGGCAGAGGTGAGGACCACTGTGTCGAATCGCTCGAAAAGTTGCTCGCGAAGAATTTGGCTGAGATCGATGGGCGTGGCTGCAAGGAACACTCCGCGTCCACGGCGCTCGTACCAATATACGTAGAATTTTTCTTCGCTTTCGAGCAGGAATGCCAGTTCGCGGCGCATTTCGGAGGCCCGGCGCGCAAGCGCGATCACTTCTTCCGGCTTCGGGCTGAGCGCCGAGAGCTCGGCTTCCACGCTCTTGATCGACGCGGCGAGATCGTCATAGGCCTCGCGATTTTGATCGAGAAACGCGCTCCGCTCCGCGGGGCCGAAAGGGTAACGGCCTTCGCGCTCCGGAAAGCGCTCGAAAAAGCTGCGAGCACGCTCGCGGAGACGTGCTACATGTTTGCGCAACGGCGCGGCCTCAATGTGCAACACGCGGAGCAAATTCTCGGCGTCGCGGCCAAGTTCCTCAAATCGGTAACTGGAAAGCTGGCGACCGAAATAATCGCTCGCCACGTCCTCGATCTCATGGGCCTCATCAAAAACGACCGCGGAGTATTCCGGAAGGATCGAGCCGAAATCGTCGTGCCGAATCGCCAAGTCCGCGAAAAACAGATGATGGTTCACAATGATTAGGTCCGCTTCTTCCGCGCGCTGGTGCATCGCGGTGATGAAGCAGCGCTGAAATTCGGCGCATTTCTGGCCGGTGCAAAGGTCGCTGCGCGCGTCGATGCGATTCCAAAGTTCGGCATCATCCGGCAGAAAATTCAGCTCGCTCCGGTCGCCTGTCTCCGTTTGCTTCGACCAGTCGCGGATCTGCGCAAACCAGTCGATCTCATCGATTCCCCTTAGAACAGGCTGGCCCTCGATTTGGTTCACTTTCTGGCGGCACAGAAAATTGGCGCGGCCTTTCATTAGCGCCGCCTTCAGATTCGGGGCGAAATGTTTTTGCAGAAACGGCACGTCCTTTTGAAAGAGCTGTTCCTGCAGCGATTTTGTGGCCGTGGAAACCACCACGCGGCGTCCACTGCGAATCGCGGGAATCAGATAGGCTAGCGTCTTCCCCGTGCCTGTGCCGGCTTCGATCACGGCGTGCTGATGCTTTTCGAACGCATCGGTCACGAGCCTTGCCATCGCCAATTGCGACGGGCGAAATTCGTAGGTTGCATGACGTTTCGCAAGCATTCCGCCAGGCCCGAAAATTCCTTCGACGGTCACTTCCTCCGATTTCGCGGTGGCGGCTCTTTTAGGCATGGATGTTCGTCATTCGGCAGATCTTGAAAACACAAAACGCTAAAATAACACATCCTGCCGCGAGCCCTTCACACTCCCACACCGTTGGCCTTGACGGGTTAGACGGCTGCCTAGGATTTTTCTGGGGCCGTCTCGAGAAACTTGGTCCAGTGAGAGAGGTGATTCAACGATTGCGCGTGCGTGTGATCGAGTTGAAGCGGCGTGATGGAAATGGCACGGTCACGAATCGCGGCGTGATCGGACGCAGGATCAATGCCTTCAATGAACTGCTGCTCGCTCAACCAGAAATATCTCCGTCCGCGCGGATCGGTGCCGGGCTGCAACAAATTGCGAGTGATCTTCGACGACTGGCGCGTGAAACGCACTTCGCCGCCCCAGCCCTGCGGCACATTTACATTGAGCATCACCCCGCGCGGAAGACCTTCGCGTAAAATCAACGGCACCAGCCGGCGGGTGAACAGCGCCGCAGGCCCAAAATCGAATCCCCGGCCGCGATATGCAATCGACATGGCAATGGCAGGCGCGCCGTTCACCGCTGCTTCCATTGCTGCGCCGACCGTACCGGAATAGTAGATATTCTCGCCCACGTTGGCGCCGGGATTGATTCCCGAAAGCACGATGTCCGGCTTCTCCTTGAGCAGCGTATTAAACGCCAGAATCATCG
>JASHRI010000255.1 GCA_030037435.1 Candidatus Acidiferrales bacterium
TTCGCGCGTGCCTCGAATGCCAGGCTTAAACGCCTCGAAGGCGGCAGGGAATTCGGGCGAGTCGAGAAACTCGATTCCTGCAGGCGTCTTCAGGCTGGCCGCGCCGCCGACGGCAAGGAAACGCTTTACGCCCGATTTCTTGGTGGCGGCGATGATGGCGCGATGGCCGCGGACGAACTTCTGAAACACCTCGGGACCAGCCGCGCCGCGACCGGGATTAAATGAGCTGATGACGACGTCGTGCCCCCGAAGGACTTTCGCGAGCTCGTCGCGTTGGAGCACGTCGGCAGAGATCACGGTCAGATTGGGGTGCGGCGCCAGGCGGCGGGGACGGCGTTCGATCGCCGTCACTTTGTGCCCGCGGCGAAGCGCCTCCGCGAGGATTTTGGAACCGACAAACCCTGTTGCTCCAATCAGCGCGACCTTCATCTCAGTTCTCCTATTGGACAAAGCCGAACGTAGGCCGCCGGTTGACATCGCGGACCACCGAGCGGATTGTATCACCGCGCGCGGCTGGATCAGTGTTTTTGGCTTGGATTCGACTTAAGACCTCTTCCGAAAGCGAGGCCGGCGATGACTGATGCGACCCCATTTAGCTCGGCTACCTCCACGTTGCATGAACCCAGACTGGAATTTGCAATGGAGGTCCGCCTTTGGTTCGCGCGCGTGCAGACCATACCGGACATGCCGAGCGGGGCGACGCGGGGCGCGGTGTACGTGGACCGAGGCGAATTCGTAGGGCCTCTGCTGCGCGGCAAGGCCGTGCCGCAAAGCGGTGGAGACTATGCGCTGTTCCGTCCGGACGACACGGTGGCGCTCGACGCGCGTTATATGTTGGAAGAAGAAGATGGCACATTAATCCTTCTGCAGAATCGTGGTTATTTGTGGGGCTACGAGCCCGGCACGATGCAGCGACTACGGGAGATGGCTTTTGCCGGAGGGCCTTCCGTTGATCCTGGCGAGTATTACTTTCGCGCGTGCCCGACTTTTGAAGTTCAGCGCGGAAAGCACGACTGGCTGACGCGGCACGTCTTCGTTGGCGTCGGCCAGAGAAAAGCGGACGGCAACCTGATTCGGTATTACGCGCTGCGATAATTTGCGGCGGGATCAGTGGTCACAATCGCGGCTCCTTTTTGCGGGCGTGCAACCCTCTGTCGTTCAACGAACATTCACCGTGAGTGTGGTACGCTTTTCCGGGGCGCGAAAAAGCGCGCCCCGCTCCGATCTGAGCTGAAAGAGTGCACGCCGCAGGAGCCTGTCGAACATCCTACTAGGGAGAACGCCCATGAGCAGCCGCGCAGCCAGTGTCTCGGAAAAGGCCCAAGCGGACAATTATTTCTGCGAAGTGCCCAATGACCCATGCGCCATCGTGATGTTTGGCGCCTCTGGCGACCTGGCGCGGCGAAAACTGCTGCCCGCACTCTACGATTTGGCGATTCACGCATGTCTGGCGCCTCGGTTCCGATTGCTGGGATTTGCGCGCACGGAAATGACGGACGACGCATTTCGGGACGAAGCTCGTGAGTCTCTATCGAAGGATGGGGCGAAGGGTAACGAAGGCACGCTCGACGGGGACTTCCTGAAGCATTTGCAGTATTTCAGTGGCAATTACGACGATTCGGAAGCGTATGCGCGCTTGGGTCGCAAGCTGGATCAACTCGACCAACAAGGTGGACTCGGTGGCAACCGCCTGTTTTATCTCGCCACGCCGCCGGAGGTGTATCCAAGAATTGTGGAGCAATTGGGCAAGTCCGGCTTGGCGAAGCCGAAGACGAAGGATTCGTGGGCGCGCATCATCATTGAAAAACCCTTCGGCCACGATCGTGATTCCGCGCAAGAGCTGAACCAACGAGTTCTTCAGGTCTTCGACGAATCGCAGGTCTATCGGATCGACCATTATCTCGGCAAGGAGACCGTGCAGAACTTGCTGGTCCTTCGTTTCGGCAACGGGATCTTTGAGCCGCTTTGGAATCGGAACTATATCGACCACGTGCAGATTACGGCGGCGGAATCGCTTGGCGTGGAGCGCCGCGCGGCATTCTACGAATCTGCCGGCGCCATGCGCGACATGATCCAAAGTCACGTGCTGCAGCTCACTTCACTGGTTGCGATGGAGGCACCGGCTACTTTTGAGGCGACGCCGGTGCGCAACGAAAAGATCAAGGTGCTGCAATCGATCCGGCCGTACCGAGAAGATATTGTTGCGAAGTCTGTAGTGCGCGGCCAGTACGGCCCGGGCTCCGTGAAGGGAACATCTGTGGCGGGCTACCGCGAAGAGCCAGGCGTGAAGCCGCGGTCGTCCACCGAGACATTCGTGGCGATGAAGCTGCTGGTGGACAATTGGCGCTGGAGTGGCGTCCCGTTCTATCTGCGCACGGGAAAGCGGCTCTCGCAGCCGGAGACTGAGATCGCCATCGCCTTCAAACGCGCGCCACACGTGGTTTTTCACGGCGAAGCCGTCGAACCGAATTGGCTGGTTCTCAACATTCAACCCGACGAGGGAATTTCACTTTCCTTTGGCGCGAAGGCGCCCGGATCGCAGATGCACATTCATCCCGTAACCATGGATTTTCAGTATCGCCGCGCGTTTGGCGCGGGTTCGCGCGAAGCCTATGCGACGCTGATCAACGATTGTATCCGCGGAGATGCCACTTTGTTTGATCGCGCCGACAGCGTTGAGGCAGCCTGGGCGCTTGTAGATCCGATACTTGAAAGCTGGCGGAACGATCCCGCGCCTCCATTTCCCAATTACGCGGCTGGCAGCGAAGGACCACGCGCAGCCGATGAATTGATCGCGTCGGAATGGCGGCGTTGGAGGCCGCTCGCGTGAGACTTCTCTCGATCCCACCGCGAACCTGCGCCGAAGCTCGCCAGATCCAATCGCATTTTGGAGATACACAATGATCCTGGGAGGCGACATTGGCGGGACGAAAGCGAATCTCGGGCTGTTTGACGTGCAAGGCGGCGCGCTGACCCGCGTCGCACACAAGCGCTACGTGAGCGCCGAACATGCTGGATTGCGTGAAGTGGTGGCGGATTTTCTGGGTCAGACGGGCGCGAAGATTACAGCAGCTTCCTTTGGGATCGCCGGCCCGGTGCTTGATAATCGCGTTCAGGCGAGCAATATGCCGTGGCTCGTTGACGGCGCACAGATGGCTGAATTTCTTTCTCTCAGTCGCGTCCATCTGCTGAACGATCTTCAGGCGACGGCCTACGGAATCGGCGTCCTGGCGCCGGCGGATTTGGAAACGCTCGCTTCCGGTGACGCCATTTCCAAGGCCACACGCGCCGTAATCGCCGCCGGCACTGGACTCGGCGAGTCGGTTCTTTTCTGGGATGGCACGCAGCACCTGGCGATGCCATCCGAGGCAGGCCACTCGGATTTCGCCCCGAGCACCGATCAGCAAGCCGATCTCTGGAAATTTCTGAAGGCGCGCAACAAATTCGTCTTTCAGGAGCTCATCCTTTCCGGCCGGGGCTTTCAGCACATCCACGCGTTCCTCAATCCGTCGGTCAAGCATCCCGGTTTCGATGACCACACCATCGATCCCGCCGTTGAGATCACCCAGCTTGCTCTCGCCGGACAGTGTCCCGTATGCGTATCGACCTTGGATCTGTGGATCGAAATATACGGATCGGAAGCGGGCAATCTGGCGCTCCGGGCAGTTGCTCGCGGGGGCATCTATGTTGCCGGCGGGATCGCCGTAAAAGTTCTGCCCAAGCTGAAGGACGGCCGCTTCGTTGCCGCCGCGCGCGCGAAGGCGAAAACTGGCGGTTTCGCGATCGAGACTGTCCCCATTTCCGTCGTTCTCGACGAGGAATGTCCGCTTAAAGGGGCGGCCTATGCTGCGTGGAAAGGCCTCTGAGCCGTTGCATTCGAGCCGCAATCTCGTCCTATCGCCCATGGATCGAGTGATTTGGCAGTTCTGGTACCCATCCGCGCGCCCCACTGAATCGCCTTACACAAAAGAGGGCACGAAATCCGAATAGGAAGCCCGTTGGCGCAATTCCCAGTTCGGAACTACCTCTCTAAATAACTTGTTTGCTGTGGGATAAGGCTGCCGTCTTCTTGGCAGGCGGATTGCCCTATTTGCACAGGCATAGCAAGCTCGGTCACTAGGAGGGAACAGGATCGCCATGAAATATCTCGTCGGATTCGCCGTTCTAGCTTTGGGCTTTGCAATGCCGGCATACGCGCAAGGGCATGCTGCGGGTGGCGGGGGCACATCGCTTCCCGTCTATGGTGGCGGAGCAGGCACGGGCGGCTCGGGATTAGGAGGAGGAACGATGCTGCCCCATTATTCGCGCGCCAGATTCCAAGTGACGGCGGTCAGCGGATCCGAAATCGACTATACCCCGTCCACGTTCGTCTCCTACAACAGTGCCGTGACCAAGGGGAACGTCGCTCTGGCCAGTATCCCGGAGACTCTTGGCCAAGCTGCGCAATTGAACCGCGAGACGCCCAGGGTCAAGGCGAAGTTCTCGCTCGTGCAGGACAATCACGGCAATGCGATCATCAAGCTGCGCTGATCGAGGATTGTAGACGCTCAAGCGAGCCGGGGACCGTTTCAAATCAGTCCGGCTCCGGCACGGCATGCACCCGGTTGCCGTGCCTTCTCCATTTTCAGCCCACACGAATTACTGCCTCTTAAAAACTAAGACCGCCCGGCGGGGATGGGGAGCCGGGCGGTCGTTCGCCGCGCCACGCTAAATCCGCGGCTCCAGCATGATGGAGCCGGATGTGTTAGTTCGCCTTCGCGTCAGAACATGAAACCCATCTCAACGGCGCCGCGCGGCTGATTTGCATCGGTGCCTAGCGGGCCGAATGCGTCACCGGGCGTGATACTCGACGCGTGTACGACTGCGAATTCACCGCGAGCGAAGAACGCGCCCTTCACATACGTCGGAGTGATGGTGAATCCGAAGGCATTGCTGCCCGGGCCGTAAAGCAGGTTGATGGTGCCATTGGCCAAGCTGCCGCTGCTTGAGATGTACTCAGGCCGTACCGCAAGGGAGAATCCATGCTTGAAGGTGTATGCCAGAAGGAGCGCGCCTGAGTCGGTGGAAGCGCCGACCGGGATTCCGACCTTCGGGATCGTGGGCACGTTGGTGAACTGCAAGTACGGTGTGATGATCCAAGGCCCGTGGCTGTAAGTGTAGATGATGTTGTAGATTTGCTCGTTGTTGAGGAACAACGGTGTGGCGGCAGTGTTTTTGTCGTACTGCCCTGCGTTTCCGCCTGCGACAAATGAGAGCGTATTCGAGGCGTTGAACGCGTAGGCCACAGAACCCGTAATCCACGTGTAACGGTTGGAATAAAAACCGTCGTTCCAGCTAAGTGCGGTGGTCCACTTCTTGTGGGTGTAGTTCAGCTGGATGCCTCTGTTCACCGCGTTTTCCTGGTTCCAGAGTAGTCCACGCTCAATGTTCATGTTCTGGAAGCTGAACGTATATTCGGCGCCGATCAACGTCGGAAGCGCGCCGATTTCAACTGAAAAATTGCCCTTTACCAGCTTCAAATAACCTTGGGGGAAAGCACCCCAAAAGTCTTTGATGGTGTCCGCGGTCGAAAGATATGGAACACCCAAGTCCGGAATGTTGTACGCTCCGGCCTGGAGGTAGAACTGCCACCAACCTGTGGTCTTTTGGACGAACACCTGCGCGTTGCTAATGTCCCAGATGGTCGCCTCGCTCCCAAAGTCAGTATTCCCTTGTGTCGATCCCCAGCCGCTCAAGATGCCCGTAACGTCCAGCTTTCCAAACGGCCCCGCGTCGAATTCGTGCGGGATTGCCGTGGATAGGGGCCCTGACATTGAAGGCATCGATAGGGGCATTGGAGCAGCGGCCGCCGGAGTTTGCGCCGGCGCTGGCGTCTGCGGCGAACTGGCTGAAGCCGGCTGCCCTTGCTGAGCGGTGGATGCCGTGGCTCCGGCAGCATCCTGTGCTTGGGCGCGCGGCACTGATGCCACGCCCACGGCGAGGCCCAAACTTAGAATGGCCGCAGCCCATCTGATGCACCTAATACTTTTCATGTGGGTTTCCTCTCCCTCCCTGACGCGCTCACATCTTACTTGTAAGTTCGCGCCTTCTTGATAAACGAGACATAAATGAAAATTGGGTGGAGACACACTACAAGTCGTGGTGCAAATGGTCCAACTCATTAAACTGATTGGTCAGATAAGAATATTCACGCGGTGTGTTAACGAATTCCTTACGGTTTCTCGCACGGAACGGCAGAGGATCAGAGTGTCAGGCTAGCGCTTGCGGAATCGAAGGCGAAATTGACGACGGGAAGAGGCTTGCGGCTTCGGTTTCGGCGAAATGGCTCGCGCCGGTCAGCGCCGGGCGAACCAGAGCAACAGCCCGAATATCACGATCGGGATCATGAACAGCATGATGTAAAACAGGATCCTGCGCACCCACGGGGTGCGCCGCTTTTTCCATTCGCGCAGCTCGGGACGCTCGGCTACGCCCACTTGATCCTGGTGTTCCAGGTCCCACGCGAATTCGCGCGCGGTGGCGTAGCGATTTTTGGGATCACGCTCGATCGCGCGATAGATGATCTCCTGCAACTGCGGTGAAATCGACGGGTCAATTTCGCGCGGCGGGATGGGGTTGTTCAGCAGCCGGTCGTTCATGATGGCGAATGGGTTCGGGCCTTGAAATGGCGTTTTGCCGGTGAGCATTTCATATAGCATCACACCCAGCGCGTAGACGTCGCTGCGAGCATCGCCGCGTTTGCCCTTTACCTGCTCGGGCGAAATGTAATCCGGCGTGCCCATCACCTGCGAGAGCTTCGCGAACGTTAGCCGTCGCGCTCCCACCTGACCGGCGATGCCGAAGTCGATCAGCTTGATGTTGTCGTTCGCGCCGACCATGATGTTCTCGGGCTTCAGGTCTCGGTGCACCACTCCGCGGCTGTGGATGTAGTCGAGTGCGTTGCAGATGCCGATCGTAATCTTCACGGCGCGCTCCACGGGGAGCTTTCTGTGCTCGCTGAGGATCTGCCGCAGCAGCCGTCCCTCCACCCACTCCATAACCATGTAAAGCTGGCTGCGATCCGTATCCGCAAAAACCTTCATTACGCCGGGATGATCGAGCATTTGGCCGATTTCCGCTTCACGATGAAAGCGGTCGAAAAGGACGGGGTCCATCTCCATCTCGGGATGCGGTACTTTGATCGCGACCATTTTGCCGGTACGCAGGTCCGTGCCCCGAAAAATGGACGCCATACCGCTGCGGGCGGCCACAGCATCGATTCGGTAATGGTCGAGTTGTTCGCCGGGATGGACGGGACGCCTCGCTAAAGTGCGGGGGGCAAGAAACCGCCGGCGAATCGGTATTTAGGGGAGCCGATATGGCCTGCCGCGGTACATGCCAACGCGTTCCACGCTTTGAACGCGCACGATCTGCAGGCTGATATTATCACTGCCGTCCCGCTGATTGGCAAGATCGACCAGCCGGTGTGCAGCCGCTGTCAACTCGCCGCCGTGGCCTGTGATCGCCGCGATTTCCGATGGGCTCACCGAGTCGTGCAGGCCATCCGAGCAAAGCAACAGCACGTCGTCGACAAACAGTTGATGTTCATTGATCTCGGCGCTTACCGTCAACGCGCTTCCGAGTGAGCGGCTCAACACATGCCGTGTCTCCACGGCGGCCGCTTCCTTTGCTGAAAGAATCCCGAGACGCATCTGTTCGGAAGCGATCGTATGGTCGCGAGTCAGAACACTGCCTTCGCCTCTCCGCACGAGGTAGCAGCGGGAATCGCCCACGTGCGCCACCGCTACACGGTCGTGCCGCAGCGCGCAGACTACGATGGTCGTCGCCATGCTCGAGCCGCTGGGGCTGGCCTCATGGCCCGCGTCCAGAACGCGGGTGTTGGCTTTGCGCACCAGGGTTTGCAGCAGGCCTGCGTGCGGCTCTCCGCGCGGTGCCTCGCGAAAATCGGCGATGACGCTTTCAATCGCCGTTCGCGATGCAATTTCGCCGCGATCCTGTCCGCCCACTCCGTCGGCCAACGCAAATAGCCAGCCGCGCGCACGGGCCTCCTCGGGGTTCGCAGGCTCTACGTACCCGAGGTAATCCTCGTTGCCCTGCCGCACTCGCCCGAGATCGGTCAACTGAGTGAACTCGACGTTCATGCCCATGAATTGCCGGCTATATGCCCGGGCCGCTGCCGCGCCCGCCCCAAACGCATGTTCTTGAGGACCTGTGTTCATTAGAACTCATCCCTCAGCGATTGCAAAAGAGCGCTTTTGCATTCGCGCGGCATGATTTTCCAGGAGCCGGTCTTTGAAGCTTCATCGCATGGTGGATTATCGGGCAGGCGGACGGTTTGCAGGCATACAAGATTTGAATGGGTGGGATT
>JASHRI010000256.1 GCA_030037435.1 Candidatus Acidiferrales bacterium
TTGGTTCGAGGTGGGACGCGTCGAGTTCTGCCGCCAACAGGGATTCGAGTACAAGCGCATGGAGGCGGAAGACGACAGCTTCATCGTCGTCGCCGAGGCCCACTGCCGCTACCTTCGCCCCGCACGTTTCGACGACGTTCTCTGCGTTCGCACCCGCGTCTCCGCTGCGCAGCGCCGAATAATCCGCTTCGCCTACGAAATTCTTCATCAGGCTTCGGGCGAACTAATTGCGACCGGCGAAACCACCCATGTGATTTGCGACCGTCTCGGCCGCCCTAAATCTCTTCCCGAAAAATATCGCCGATATTTTCCATCCACCGCAGCGGAGAGATCCGGCTATGCCAGCGCGACTTCCAGCTAATAATCGCCGCGCTAGCCTTCTCGCCGCCGCTAAGCCCCGTCCCCGCGCGTCGTCGCTTCATCGTGCCGCAACCGCCGCCTTTCTCTTGTTCGCATTCGCCGCGCCCTGTATCTCCCGTGCCCAATCCTCTGGTTGCGACGAACTGCGCTCTTCCCAGCGCGCCACCTACGGTTTTGAGCCCCCTCGCCTCACCGAGGCCGAGCGAACCGCCAAATCGCAACAAATGGACCGATTCTGGGACGCCGCAGCCGCCCTCGGCCCTGCCGCCGTACCCTGCCTGCAAGAAATGCTCGCTACAAACAAGCAGGACCCCTTCTTTCTCTATGACGCCTCCGCGCTTCTGTTCCGCCTGGACAAATCGCCCGCTTCGCTCTCTGCAATTTCCGCCGCTCTCGCGGGCACGGATCTGAAAGACGTCCAAACTGCCGATTACGTCGGGTTCCTCATCAAGCTCGCCCGTCTCGACGTCGACATCGGCCCTCTCGCTGCCAAGTACATGGCCTATCCTTCGGTCGTCACCTATCTGCCCCAGCACGCCGCCATGAAACTCGACCGCGTCGACGCTGCCATGCTTTTATATGGCAGCATGAAACCCGACGTCGCGGAAAAATATCTCGAGCCGATCGCCACCGGCTCCGACTTGAACGTCCGCCCCGCGGCTGTCTTCGCGCTTGCCCTCAATTTCACTGAAGGTAGCTTTCGCGCCCTGCATACCGGCATTCCGCTCGAAGGTCTTTCAGCCGACAATGAGGAAGTCGTTCGCGGAATTACTCAGTATGCGCAGCTAACGGAAGTTCCGCACACGCCTCTTTCCCGCGGCCAGGTTCTCCGCCGCCTCGCCGCAGTAATCCGGGGCGACTTCGATCACATCGACCCCGCAAATCCTCCTTACGTCGCGGGCGACGATGCCTTCGACGCAAGTGCGGGCGTGCAGCTCACTCCCGCCGACATGCCGGTTCTCGAGGACGCGCGTCGCAAATCCATTCGCGACGTCTCCGATGAAAGCATCGACGAATACATCGAACTCTCTCGAACCATGCTTCAAGTCATCAACCGCCACGATCTGTATAAGAAATGGCGTACGCATCCGCACCTGCAGGGATCGCAATGACTCACGTATCGATCGACGGCGAAAGCCTTACTCTCGAGACCCTCTGGCGCATCGTCTACGATCGCGCCCCTGCTGAAATTCCTGCCGCTGCCCGTGAGCGAATGGCCGCCTCCCGAGCCGTCATCGAGCGCCTGGCCGCTGCGGACGCTCCGGTTTATGGCGTGAACACAGGCTTCGGCAAAATGGCCAGTACGCGCATCTCTCGCGACGAAATCCGCCACCTGCAATTGAATTTAGTGCGGAGTCATTCTTGTGGGGTCGGCGCGCCACTCGAAGAGCCCGTCGTCCGCGCGATGCTAACGCTTCGTGCCAACGCTCTCGCCAAAGGTTTTTCCGGTGTTCGTCCGGTTCTTGCCGAGACGCTTGTCGCCATGCTTCATCGCGGTGTCCATCCCATAATCCCGTCCCAAGGTTCCGTGGGAGCCTCGGGCGATCTCGCTCCCCTCGCGCATCTCGCTCAGGTCGTGATTGGCGAGGGAGAAGCGCTGTATGAATCGCGCCGCTTGTCAGGCGCTGAAGCCATGCGCGCCGCCGGTATTCAGCCGGTCGCGCTCGAGGCCAAGGAAGGGCTCGCCCTGCTGAACGGCACGCAAGCCATGCTCGCGCTGCTTGCGCTCGCTCTGCGCGAAGCCCAAACTGCGGTCGATACCGCGGACGTCGCCACCGCGCTATCGCTCGACGCCTTACGCGGCAGTCCAGCGGCATTTGACGCTCGTCTTGCCGCCCTCCGCCCGCATTCCGGCGCTGCGATCACGGCACGCAATGTCGAGCGCCTCAACCGCGCCAGCGAAATTCGGGAATCGCACCGCTCACCGGAAAGGGATTCCCGCGTCCAGGACTCCTACAGCCTTCGCTGCGCTCCGCAGGTTCACGGCGCCGTCCGCGACGCTCTGGCCCATATAACCGCAGTCCTCGCGATTGAAATCAACAGCGCCACGGATAATCCACTGGTATTCGCCGATACCGGCGAAGTCATCAGCGGCGGCAATTTCCACGGCCAGCCTCTGGCCATGGCCGCGGACCACATGGCCGTTGCGCTCGCCACTCTCGGCGGCATTTCCGAGCGCCGCATCGAGCAAATGACGAATCCTCAAACCAGCCTCTTGCCCGCGTTTCTCGTTCGCGAGGCGGGGCTCAATTCCGGCTTCATGATTTTGCAGGTCACCGCGGCCGCCCTGGCTGCGGAAATGAAAGCGCTCGCGGCCCCCCACTCGATTCAGTCAATCCCCACATCTGCGAACCAGGAAGATTACGTCTCAATGGGCATGTCCGCCGCCCGCCGCCTCAGCCCGATGCTCGAAAATCTAAAAAATATCCTGGCCATCGAGCTTCTCGCCGCCTGTCAGGGTATCGACTTCCTCGCGCCGCTGCGTCCCGGCCCCGAAACCTGCCGCGCTTATGATCTTATCCGCTCCATTTCCAAGCGCGTCGATGTCGATCGCTCGCTTGCACCCGAGATTGCCGCCGTCTCCGGCGCGATCGCCTCCGGGTCCCTCGCCGCCCTCCTCCGTTAGCCTTGAGTCAACTTCACCGAAGCATTTGAAGCGCGTCACGCCAACATTTCGCCTTTTTCGTCGTCGCGCTCGCGCCTGGTTACGCTCCCAGCTCCTGCTGCAGAAATTTCCCGAACCTAAACCCTGCGATCTGTCTGAACGGCGATACTCCCAGGGAATAATGCCCGCACGGCAGCGACATCTTCGTGAATTCCACTCCCGCCTCTCGAATCTCCCGGAAAATTGCTTCGGTCAACTCTGGCAAAAACGTCGGATCGTATCGCCCGGTAATCATTAAAAGTTTCTTCCCCCCATCGCGCAGCTTCTCGATGTACGGCGACGGGCTGATCGGTGACCAATACCGCCGCAGTTCTTCTGCCGTTACGTCTTCCGCCAAAGATTCCCAGACGTTTTCCGTCGTCAGTCCTCTCGCCACCACGTCTCCGAAATAGCGCGACACGTGCAGAAACGCTCCGGCTCGCAGCGCTGGCTCATGGCATAGCGTGATGAACCCGAT
>JASHRI010000257.1 GCA_030037435.1 Candidatus Acidiferrales bacterium
CGCAAGGCGCCGACTGAAATCATTCGCGTTAGCGGGTTACATTTTTGGTCTGGCGGCATCTAACGTCTGATTCGGAAATTCGGAGGCGGCATGAAGGAAATCATTTCGACGGACAAAGGCCCGAAAGCTATCGGACCATATTCACAGGCGATAAAAGCCGGCGGATTTGTATTTACGGCGGGGCAAGTGGCGTTCGATCCGGCGACCGGTCAACTGGTGGAAGGCGACGTAGCGCGGCAGACGGCGCGCGTGCTCGACAATCTGAAAGCGATTATCGAGGCAGCAGGTTCGTCGCTCGACCGAGCGGTGAAGACAACGGTCTATTTGAAGGACATGAACGATTTTGCCGCGATGAATGAAGTCTATGCGCGCTATTTCCCCAAAATTCCGCCGGCACGGTCGACTGTGGAAGCGGCGCGGCTGCCTCGCGACGTCCGCGTGGAGATCGATTTGATCGCCATCGCATAAACAGTAATGCTTGCTGGAGCGGGTTGCCGGCGAGGGACGAGATGCACGTTCATTTCTCCGTAAAGTGTTTGTAGCAGGCTGGGCGGCGACTCAGCCTACCTGGCCGCCAGTGGGGGTATCGAATTACAAGGGAGATCACAGGATCTCGATGAATCATTCTTCGTATGACCTGATTGTGATAGGCAGCGGCCCCGCGGGCCAAAAGGGAGCGATCTGCGCCGCGAAGCTAGGGAAGCGGGTCGCGCTGGTGGATCGCACAGTTATGATGGGCGGCGTCTGCGTTCACACCGGAACAATCCCGAGCAAGAGCGTCCGCGAGGCGATTTTCCAGCTGACCGGAATGGCGGTACGGACCTTCTACGGGAACAATTATCGCGGGAACGGCGATTGCTCGATGAGCGACCTTTCGTTTCGCGTGAATTCGATCATCGCGCGCGAGACGGAAGTAATTCGGGCGCAGTTGAAGCGCAATGGCGTCGAGATTTATCAAGGTGTGGCCCAACTCAGCGACTCGCACACCATCGAGGCGAAAACCGAGAGCGGAAACGTAGCATTACGCGGCGACAACATTCTGATCGCCTGTGGCACGCGCCCAGCGCGCAACCCCGACATTCCGTTCGATGGTCAGCGGATTCTGGATACGGACGAAATCGTAGGAATGAACGGCCTGCCGCGCGACCTGATCATCGTGGGAGCGGGCGTGGTGGGGCTCGAATACGCGTCGTTTATGGCCGCGCTGGGGACCGAAGTGACGCTGATCGATCAGCGTCCGGCGTTGCTGGATTTCGTGGATCGCGAGATCGTGGATGCGCTGGCCTACCAACTGCGACAGATGGGGACCACATTTCGCCTGGGGGAAAAAGTAACGTGGGTCGGAACCGATCCGCAGCGTGGGCGGGTATTTGCGGAACTGGAAAGCGGAAAAAAGATCCAGGCAGGCGCTCTGTTATACGCTGTGGGAAGGCAGGCCAACGGAGATCAGCTGCGCGTAGAAGCGGCGGGACTGAAAACAGACCCGCGCGGTAAAATTGATGTGAACGACTGTTTTCAGACTGCCGTACCGCATATCTATGCCGCAGGCGACGTGATCGGATTTCCGGCGCTCGCGAGCACGTCGATGGAGCAGGGGCGCCTGGCAAGCTGCCACATGTTTGGCGCGCCATGCGAGCATCTGCCGGAGCTTTTTCCCTACGGCATTTATACGATTCCGGAAATCTCCACGGTCGGCCAGACGGAGGAAAAGCTGACAGCCGCGAAAGTTCCGTACGAAGTCGGTATTTCGAAATACGCGGAGCTTGCAAAGAGCATGATGCTCGGCGATGAAACTGGAATGCTGAAGATGCTCTTTGACCGCAACACCCGCAAGCTGCTGGGCGTCCATATCATTGGCCAGCGCGCTACGGAAATCATCCACATCGGGCAGGCCGTGCTTTCCTACGGAGGCACAGTGGAATATTTCCGCGATACCGTCTTCAACTACCCCACACTCGCCGAGGCTTACAAGGTCGCGGCGCTCGACGGGCTGAACAAGCTCTGAATTGTCACGGCGGCAAAACCCGCCCGTTATCGGCATTCTTCTCGGTTTCATGAATCCTAACTTCCTGACCTGCAATAGTGCATAGAACACGGCAGGCTGAATTGTGGCCATCGAGAAAATTGAACGATGGTAAAAAAGCATCAGGCCGGGTTGCAGGCCCAAGCATTTCCCTCTTAATCTGCCTTGCCCGATGCGCGATTGCGGGCAGCAGGGTGCCTGCTCGCGTGCGGTGGTATCGACGTGACTCCGCCTGAACGACGAGCTCGTCGTCTCTAAATTCCCCCTTCCGAAAGCGGCAGCGCCGCCACTGCAATGCCCGTGCTTTGGCGCAAGGGCTAAGTGTCCGGCGAAGCCGCGAAAAGCCGCCCAATCGGCGCAAACAATGGACCGGGGGAAATTTGATGAAGCTCAGTGTGATACGAAAGGTCGCAGTGGCATTTGGAATTTTCTTGCTTGGCGCGATGGCGGTGATGGCTCAGACGCAGCCCACGGCTATCGCAATTTCCCCCGCGAATCCGTTGATCGCGACCACGCAGACGCAGCAATTCATCACGCTTAGCACTACCCCTCTGGAGCTGGGTCAAGCTCGTCAGATTGCCGCCGGCTACCAGCACGTCTGTGCGTTGATGTCGGATGGGACGGTGCAATGTTGGGGTTCAAACGAGGAGTCGCAGCTAGGCAATGCGCCGATCGCAAGCTCCACCGCACCAATTGCGGTCAGCGGCCTGAGCGGCCCTGCAATTGCGATCGCGGCTGGCGGCTTTCACACCTGCGCGTTGATTTCCGATGGAACTGTGCAGTGTTGGGGCTTCAACTATTACGGCCAGCTCGGCAACGGAACGTTTAGCAACGGCTACCCAAATACTTTAGGCACGCCGGTCACCGTGACCGGGCTGACTGGCGCCGTCGCAATTGCCGCTGGTGAGGAGCACACCTGTGCCTTGCTATCGAATGGGACGGCGCAATGCTGGGGATACAACCAAGAAGGCCAGCTTGGCGATGGCACCACAGACACTACTGCACCCTATGGCTCCGATGCACCGGTGACCGTCACCGGGCTCAGCGGAGCAGTTACGATTTCTGCCAGCGAGTTCGGCACATGCGCATTGTTGTCGAACGGAACAGCACAATGCTGGGGAGACAATGGAATTGGACAAAGTGACACTCCGGCCACCGTTGGCCTAAGCGGAGCGACCTCAATTGGAGTTGGTTCGATTGGAAATTGTGCCGTTACTTCCGCCGGCACGGTGCAATGCTGGGGGAACGCGCCCACGGGATTTCTTTCCACTGCGACTACTATCAGTGGCTTAAGCGGCGCCGCAGGAGTCTCTGAAGGCAATAATTTCCTCTGCGCAGTGCTATCCGGTGGAACCGCGGAATGCTTAGGAAACAACAATACTGGCCAACTCGGCGATGGAACCACGACAAATTCCAACACTCCTGTGACGGTGACTGGATTAAGTGGCGCTGTGGCTGTTACCTCAGGCTACGGCTCCTACGCATTCGCCTGCGCGCTGCTGGCCGACGGAACCGTCCAATGCTGGGGTTACAACGCCGATGGCGAACTGGGGAACGGAACCACCACCGACGCCGACTCGCCGGTGACCGTAATCGCGGCGAATGGCGGCTACGGGATACCCAGCCTCGGCGCGATCAAGCTCGCGCCGGGTTCCGAAGCGCCGCAAACTTGCGCTCTCTTGTCGTCTGGTAACTTGGAATGCTGGGGCGCTAACGGCGCTGGCCAGCTTGGAAACGGTTCTACTGCGAGCTCCGACACGCCAGTGGCGATGAATGGGGTTAGCGGGGTGACCGCGACCGCCGGCGGCGATAATTTCAACTGTGTACTTCTATCGAATGGGACAGCTCAATGTTTGGGCAATAACAATAGCGGAGAACTTGGCAATGGATCCACGACCAGCTCCGGCACCCCAGTGACGGTGAGCGGGTTGAGCGGCGTAACCGCGATTGCCGCCGGTGACACCCATGCATGCGCTGTCGTTTCCGGCGGAACGGTCAAATGCTGGGGCTACAACTATAATGGCCAGCTCGGGAATGGCAGCACCAGCAATTCCGACGTGCCGGTGACAGTGAGCGGATTGAGCGGTGCCGCCATCGCAATTGCCGCTGGTGGTTATCACTCATGCGCGATCATTTCCGGCGGCACGGTGCAGTGTTGGGGAGCCAACTATGGCGGGCAGCTTGGCGATGGAATCTTCAACAACGTGTCATACCCATTCGGTTCAACTGCGCCGGTTGCGGTAAGCGGTTTGAGTGGCGCCGTCGCGATTGCTGCCGGAAACGAGCACACATGCGCACTGATTTCCGACGGGACGGTGCAGTGCTGGGGCAATAACGAAGTCGGCCAGTTGGGCAACGGGACTATAGACTCATCGCCACCGTACGGTACCGATACGCCGGTGACGGTGAGCGGGTTGAGTGGCGTGGTCGCGATTGCTGCCGGGGAATGGCACACCTGTGCGCTGATTTCCGGCGGTACGGTCCAATGCTGGGGCTACAACGCGGATGGTGAACTCGGCAATGGGACCACAACAGAGTCCGATACGCCGGTGACGGTGACTGGACTCACTGGCACCGTCGCAATTGCCGCAGGCCAGTATGATGTCTGCGCGTTGCTGGCGGACGGAGCAGTGCAATGCTGGGGCCTCAACGATTATGGACAGCTCGGCAACGGAACCACTAACAATTCCGATGTGCCTGTCGCGACCAACGCGCTAGTTCCTTCGGTCGCCTGGGCCAGCAGCGACACGACCATAGCAACCATCGATCCTGCAACGGGCCTGGCCACGCCGTTGACCATCGGCAGCACAACGATCACGTCGACCTACGGCACCCGGACGCCGACGACCACCAGCTTAAATGTCGGCGCCGCTCCCGCATTCACCAGCGCGAACAACACGACGTTCATCGCTGGCACCGCCGGTACATTCAGCGTAGCTGCCTCGGGCCCGCCCTCACCTACGCTCAGCGAATCCGGCACGCTGCCAAGCGGGATTTCTTTCGACATTTCCACCGGCGTGCTCGGCGGCACGCCCGCGGCCGGCACGGGCGGCACTTATTCAATTCATTTTGACGCCACCGATGGATTGAGCCCTGACGCCTCGCAATCCTTCACGCTTACCGTCGATCAGGCGCCTTCCGTCACCAACGCAACCAGCACCACATTCACCGTCAGCGCCGCCGGCTCCTTCACGGCAACGGCCACCGGTTATCCGGCTCCCACTTTCAGCGAATCCGGTACGCTGCCAAGCGGAGTCTCATTCAATACTTCGACC
>JASHRI010000258.1 GCA_030037435.1 Candidatus Acidiferrales bacterium
ACCGGCTGGAACGATACGAATGCGATCTTCTTGGGGTTCTCCATCGCGAACTTCACGATGGGTCCGACCTGGTCGTTGTTGACGTTGTTTACGATAGTGGTCACGAGAACGATCTCAATACCCGCCTCGTGCATGTTCTCGATCGCGCGCAATTTCACGTCAAACAGATTGCCGACCTGTCGGTGGCTGTTCGCGTCGTTGCCAATGCCGTCGAACTGGAGATACGCATAGCGCATGCCCGCTTCGAAGGCCTTCTTCGAAAATTCCTTGCTCTTGGCAAACTCGATGCCGTTGGTGGCAGCCTGCACGCTGTTGTAGCCAATCTTTCGGGCGTAGGCCACCGCTTCGATGAACATCGGGTGCATCGTCGGCTCGCCGCCCGAAAACTGGACGGACATCTGCCGTCGAGGCTTGATCTTAAGAGCGTTGTCCAGGATTTCGGTGATTTCGTCCCAGCTGAGCTCGTGGACGTATCCGACTTGGTTCGCGTCCATGAAGCAGGGATCGCACATCATGTTGCAGCGGTTCGTCAGGTCGACGGTCAACACCGCGCCGCGGCCGTGCCGCACCGTGCTCGAGCCGTGCCGGTGCAAATCTTCGTCGTTGTGCGCCGGGATGTCGCGACCGGGGAAATTCTTCTCAATCCATGCCAGGAATTTCGAATCCACGGCCATCAGGTCTTCGCACTTTCCATGGATGGGGCATTCCTTCACCATCCAGACCTGGCCGTCGCGCTCGACGATTTGCGCCTTGATCTCTCCGACCTTCTCATGCACCAGGTCGGTCCAATCCTTCTTTCCGTTGATGATCGCGTCGCGCGCCTCTTTTACACAGTCGGGACACAGCGAATCCGTGGTCCTCGGCCAGCCGAGCGTGGGTTTCGATTTCTCCCATGACTTCAGCAGCGGCTTGTCCGACCATTTCGGCGTGAAGGACGGATTTGGCGCCCTCAGGTTGTCAAAAAACCGAACCGTGTTGTAGGTGATTTGCGCCGTCTTGCAGAGACTCCAGTCAAACGACTTCCACAGTTTTGTTCCTACACTACTCGCCATAATCCCCTGCCTCTCTTTTCGCCCAGTTATAGCTCAGGATGGGCGTTAATCGAATACGTCAGAATATCGTTAGAGGCCCCTTAAAAACCTGACCCCCTAGGGGCGCCGGTGGGCTGTAACAGGTTACAGTACCAGAGTTTGCATGTTTCAAGAGGGGTCGTCTAGGCGGATGAGTCGAAAGGTGCAATTGGGGGGTTGAACGGTATCAGGGAACAGCCAACGGAGCAGCCAGAGGGTACCAGAGCCAGGCCGTACCCTCCCCGGGGGCAGGGCTCAATCGGCCCTTTAGCTATTCGAAATCATTAAACCGAGTCAGGCAGGTGTTGGATGTGCGCGCCGAAGCTTCTCTATGAGACCGGCTAGGTCCGGGACGAAAAGAATTGTCTCGCCGCGATTTGACTCCCTCACGAAATCGCGTAGCGAGTCACTCTCGGCGACGTAGGTTGAAATGTCGCCGACCACTGCGAGCTTGGCTCGGTAGTTCGCCATCCTCTGGACGAACTCTCCAGCGACACCGGTGCGCAGCCGGAAAAAATTCGGGTCGAGTCGAGTTGCCGGAATGACGATCGCGGAGGCTTCCTGATGCCAAGCCTCTCCGATCAGATCGGTTGCATCCCGTGCGCTGCCAATCGGAGGCCCATCCCCGTCGGCGACTAACAAACGATAACCATCACGCTCCATCAGTGTGCAGTTCATTGGTGTGTCCCCCAGTTGCCTTCGCCGAAGGGAGTCGACTGCCGGGGGAGCGTTTCAATTGAGGCGCTTACTCCAGATTCAGTGGCGTGCGCAGCACGCCGATGGCGAAATGCGCGAACTGTTGAGCGTCATCGTCGAGTTGGATCCAGCGCACCACGCAGTGGTCCTTCAAATACTTCGACACCTTTGCTTCGTCGATCCCGAGATAGTCGGCCAACTTCGATTTGAGGCCGCTCTCGGAATAGCCATGTCCGCCGCCTTGCCTGCCTTTTCCGCTGCGGTTTCCGCGCGTCAGATTCCCCAGGCCAATCCGCAGCGTCTGGCATGATTCCACGTAATACGAAGTCACCTGATCGGAATCCGACAGCAGAAATACGCCGGGACCTGCGGGAGCCTCGTCCGTATCTTCGGGGCGATGCAAGGGACTCGCCAACAGCCGCCGCAGCATTGATTCAAGTTGCGCCATCCGCGATGCCAGCGCCGGATCGCCCGCGCGCCCATGCGCAGTTCGCTCGGAAGGCAGTTGCGGCGCCGGGATTTCCACTGGCACTGGCCGCCTCGGCGATTCGGATGCCCGACCTTCATAAACTCCAAAGCCGCTTCTCTCGATCTCGGGCGAGCGAGAAATTGGAGGACGCGCCTGCTGCTCCTCAGCCGACTCCGTGAACGCCTGCGCAGGAAGACCTGACGTGGCTCCCGCGCCTTGGCGTCGCCGCCCTCGACCTCCGCGACGCCCTCGCCGGCGTCTCTTTCGCTGGGTTTGATCGCTCGCAGGTGTTGCAGCGCCTCCCACCTGAACGTCAAACCTCACGTCCGACGGCGGAATTTCGCCGAGCGCCAATGGCAACCGATCGTCACGGCGCTGATCCAAACTTTCTTCGCCCGAAAAGCTGGGCGTTTCTTCTGTCATTTGACTCATCGTAGGTGATGCTTCCGTATTTTCCTCCGCCCGATGTTCCGGGCTGCTTTCGGCTTGCGCCACTGGCACTGGCGCACCTAGGCGCTCGAGCGCCTCTTCGGCTTTCTTTTTCCAATCCGCGCGGCGAAAACGCTGGGCAGCGATGGTGTACCATCGCACCGCCTCATCCTGGCGCTCGGCTTTTTCTTCGACCGCGCCCAGTTCCCACGCCACCATCGCGTCGCGCGTGCGCTGGAATAGTTCGGAGAGTTTTGCCGAGGGATCCTGGCTGTTCTTAGCCTTGCGGATGCGGGCTTGAATCTGTCGCCAATCGGCCATGTTTGGACATTGTAGCAGTGCTTTCCGATTAGTCCAATCCAGTCTGCTGCTCGGTGGTGGGTTAGTTTGAATTTTCTTGATCGTGACACAAGGGGTCAAAATTCAAACTAACCACCTGCTGCTCCAGCGATGTGAAACGCACCTGCCTGCGGTAGAATCGAATGAGCTCGCGCGGATCCCAGCGGGCTTCTCGTTTCAGGGGGAGCGATGAAGATCACTTGGATTGCATACGCCGCCGCTATCGCGCTGTTTTGGCCGTGTGCCACGCCTGCTCAGTCTGCTTCCTCAACTGCACGTACCCGAACGACTTCCGCCGCCTTGAATTCGGCCGCGCTCGAGTCTGTCGATCGTTGGAAGACCGCTGTCATCGCGGGAGACCAATCGGCGCTCGCCGCGCTTTATACGACGAATCCTCCTTCGCAAACGCAACTGGACCACGGAACAACGCAAGATCCTCGCGAAGAGCCGCGCTTCTGGTCTTCCCTCGCTCCCAACGGCCTTCGTGATTTTCAGGCCAAGGTCCTGGCTATCGAACCGCGTCCGCAAGGCGCGGTTGAAGTCGTCCTGCGGGTCCTGGGTAAGGTTCGTACCACTGCGGGAGAACAAGGTTTTCTTGTTGAGGTGCATCAGCTGTGGGCGCAGGACGGAAGCGACTGGCGCATCTTCGCCACGCGAAGATCCGACTTGGCGGCGAGCCCTGTGATGCGGTTGCCGGAGCCGGCAAAGCCCAATACATCTCTCTACCCACCCCCGAGTGATGCGAAGGCCGAAATCCGCACCGCCCTCGCCAGCGCCGCCAGAGACCACAAACGCGTGATCCTGGTGTTCGGCGCAAACTGGTGCTACGACTGCCACGTCCTCGACGCCACGTTTCGTTCCAAGGACATCGCGCCGATGGTAAACGCGAGCTACCACGTCGTGCACATTAGCGTCGGAGCCGACGGCAATCAAAACCTCGATCTCGCCGAGCAGTACGGCGTGCCGCTCAAAGAAGCCGTTCGCTTGCCAAGCCTCGCCGTCCTCGATCCTGATGGCAAAGTTGTTTACAGCCAGAAGAGCGGCCAATTCGACGACACTACCAAGCTCGGCCCTACTGATATCGTCGGTTTCCTGAAGAAATGGGCTCCGCGCGGTTGAAAGTTTGCCCCTCACTTGGCGGAAGCCCGAAACCGGCGACCCAAAAGTGCCGCGGGCTTCGGGCTGGGCACCGCGATACGATTGGACTCACCGCGGTTCAAGGTTTCGACCGTCGTCGCTGCCAGGCGTGAGCGTGACGCCGCGCAGAACCTCTCCGAATTGAGCGGTCCGCAAGGTAAAGAATTGTTCCCTCGCGGCGATGGACTGACTCTGGTTGTTCAGAACGTCCGTAATCGCGACCAACCGGTTTGGATCCGCCCCGGTATCTCCATTGCCGCTCACGGTTGAAGTGATCGCCCAGATTGTGACCGTGCCGTCGGGATTCACGCGGCCAGTGATATTGCGCAGGCCGTCCGTAGCTGGAGCCCACGGAAGTCCGGTCGCAGCATTATCGCCCGTCGGATAGCCGCGAACCGTGTACGGCGTACCCAGCCCCAAGCCCGTCTGCAGCGTGTAGGCCAAGCTCCACGTGCTCGTCGATGAGTTGAAGACCCACTTTTCCAATCCGGCGTTGGTCTGTGCCGCTGCATGTGTATAAAGGTCAGTTCCGCCTGTGTAGCCGTCGCCTTCATCCGCTACGTAGACCGTGTTTGCATCCGCAAACCAGATCCCAAACGGATAGTTCGTGATCGTTGTGAGCGATTTATTCGGCGTCGACGGAAAACCGGCGAGGATGCACATGTTGCTTGGCAGGCCATCGGTCTGCAGGTTCGCCTGGTCATACGTCAGCCCAGCGGACGGAAGCGTCACTGACGTCGCCGGCACCCCTACGCCCTTCGGGCACGCCGTTCCGGTCGTATCCACGAAGTACACCGTGTTCGCGCCATTGCTCCCGCTGCCTTTGGAGTAGTACAGCACGTTCTTGAAAATCGTCAGGCCTCGGAAATTGTCATCCTTGCCGATCTTGTCCGCCTTCGCGCCCAGTTCGGTCACCGAAAAACTAGCCACGGGCGTCGGCGTTCCGGGATTCTGCGAAGCTTCCGGCACATCGAGCGGCTCAATAATCTGCGCACCCGCGCCGAGGATGATGCCATTCGGCTGGGGGTTGCTCCCATTCCCTGCATTGCCGGCGGTGAAGAATGCATTCGCGCCGCTCAGATTGTTCAAAATGGCCGCGCGCCCGTTGTTTCCGCTGTACGCGTTCGTCTCGGTGAAATGAAATCGGCCGAAGGCATCCACCTGCCCCACGGCGCGATTGAAATTTTCACCCACGGGATTCGTCGGGTCCACTGCGCCCGGGGTGTTGGAATTCGAGACGTCAATCGCGTTCACCGGAGCCACATAACCCACGAACGTGATGTACCGGCCATCGGTCGAAAGATTCAACGCGATCTCGGATTTCGAGCTGAAGCTCGTCACTAGCTGATCGCTCGTGCTGGTAATCCCGCGGTCAAGACTATTTGGCACTTCGAGGGTGCCAAGAGACAGCCCGAACGGCGTCAACTGATCGAGGTAAATCTTCGAGGTAATGCCGAAGCTGCCGTCGTAAATATCGTTGTTGAAGACCGTCGGGTAGCTGCCGTTGTAGGGCGCTCCCGTCGATGCGGAGCAGCCGCCGGTCGTAGCGGCGCAGTTAGGCGGCAGAATCGTGCCGATCACGACGTTGTTCGGATTATTGTCGTAAACGCTGCGGCTCACCACCAGGTTCCCCGGGAAGAAAAATGGAAATCCCGGGAATCCAAAATCGTCGTTTGCCGACGCCATCAGCCCGAAGCAAAATGCGCCCACCACAACCAAAATCGCTAGGCGCCGCACAAACACACCGAGATCGAAGCTCTTAAACATTAAAATTCTCCTTTTGAACTTCTCAACTCTATGGGGACGCGCGACACACATTCGTACCGGCTTGTTGCAGCTTCGTTACGATTGGATGGATTGTCTGTAACCGCTCAGGCGAGACGTGATAACGAAGGATATCGTCTGCTGATTTCTACGAAACTAGGTCGAACACTTTTTCCGCGTTCGTTTGATACAGCATTTTCTTTTCGGCGTCCCTGATCGACAGATTGTCCGTCACCTTCACTTCTTCTGGCACAAATTGATACGGATAATCCATCGCATACATCACGCGATCGAAGCCCAGCAGCCTTTGGCAATACAAAATCGGCGGTTCCCACGCCATGCCGCTCGTCGTCAGCCAGATATTTTCGCGGACGTAATCGCTCGGCTTCTTTTCCAACTTCTTCACGTTCGGATAACGCTGCGAAGCCACATTCGCGCGATGAAAAAAATCGATTCGAAAGAACCAGTACGGCAATCCCTCGCCCAGGTGCCCCACCACCATCCGCAATTTCGGAAAACGGTCGAACACGCCGCTGAAAATAATCCGCAGCAGATGCAGGCTGGTTTCCACCGCAAACCCGTAAATCGCGCCTTCGAGCCCCCATTCCGCAAACGGGGCGTACATCCGCGCCGATGGCGTGCTCGGATGCAGATAAATCGGCACGTCGAGCGATTCCGCCGCCGCGAAAATATCCCAGAATTTCGAATCGTCCAGATATTCGCCTTGCGTATGCGAATTGATGATCGCGCCCTTCAGTCCTAATTTGTGCGCGGCGCGTTCCAGCTCTTTCGCCGCGCCCGCCGGATTCTGCGGAGCGACCGCCGCGAGTCCTGAAAATCGATCTGGATGTTTCCGAATCGCCTCTGCCAATTGGTCGTTGTACGAAGTCGCCAGGGCGGTGCCGGTCGCCGCATCGAAAATCTGCACCCCCGGATTTGTCAGCGAGAGAATCTGCCGCGCAATTCCAGTGTCGTCCATATCGCGAATGCGCTGCTCGCCGATATCTTGCAGCCGCGCCGCGATGCCCTGCGCGCGAGGGCTCGATCCTCCAAAGTATGTCCACTGGTCGCGGAAACCC
>JASHRI010000259.1 GCA_030037435.1 Candidatus Acidiferrales bacterium
GCCTCCGACGGCACTCTGCGCGCCATCAATCCCGAAGCCGGATTTTTCGGTGTTGCGCCGGGCACCAACGCGCGAACCAATCCCAACGTGATCTCCGCCGCGCATCGCAACACGATTTTCACCAATACCGCGCTCACGTCCAACGGCGAGCCTTGGTGGGAGGGCATCGATGGCGAGCCCCCCTCCGGTCTTACTGACTGGAAGGGCCAGCCGTGGCGTCCAGGATCGACCACCGCCGCGCACCCGAACGCGCGTTACACCGTGCCCGCCTCGCAATCCGTTTCGATCTCGAAACATTGGGAGGATCCCGAAGGCGTGCCGATCTCCGCAATTATTTTTGGCGGCCGCCGCGCGCGCGTGGCTCCCCTGGTATACGAATCGCGCAACTGGCAGCACGGCGTCTTCGTCGGCGCCACGATGGCATCCGAAACCACGGCTGCGGCCACAGGCGCCGTGGGCGTCACGCGACGCGATCCCATGGCCATGCTTCCCTTCTGCGGCTACAACATGGCCGATTACTTTGCGCACTGGCTCGACATGGGCGCCAAACTCAAGACGCCGCCAAGAATTTTCCACGTGAACTGGTTCCGTCGCGGAGCCGATGGAAAATTTCTCTGGCCCGGCTATGGCGACAACGTGCGCGTGCTGAAATGGATGCTCGAACGCATTCAGGGCCGCGCCGGCGCTACGGAAACTCCTATCGGCTGCGTCCCCGCGCCTAATTCGCTCACGCTCGACGGCCTTTCGCTCTCTCGCGAGACGCTTCGCGATTTGCTTGCCGTCGATCCCAACGACTGGGCCGAGGAATCCCAGGCTATCGGTCAATTCTTCGAAAAATTCGGCGATCGGCTCCCCGCTCCGATCCGCAACGAGCACCACTCTCTCCGCGAACGCGTCGCCGGCTCAACCGTCGCCACCCAGTAATTTCGCGCTCGCTGGACTCGAAAGCGGCGCATCTCTAAAATCCACGCAGCCGGAGTTCCGTCCCGGAACCGATCACATCATTTTTTTCGAAAGACTTTTACACAGAGACTAAGCCGAGGGTTTCAAATCCGCGCTTACGCGCGGCCGAAGCTCGAAGACTTGTATTCCGCACAGGCCGGATCGGGCGCTGCAGCCGTTAGCTTGCCTTTCTAATCATTTCCGGCGCCGCGGAGACAGCAACTGTCCTCGCTGCCGTTGCTTTGACGTTTGCGACCGCCGCTGCCTTTACGATCGCGACGCAGGTGAAAGCTCCCACAAATGCCCCCACCAGCGCGGGGATCACATACTCTCCGCGAATCTGAAACCACCAATGGCCCAGCACTGGTACGCCGAGCCACCCCCCAATCCATCCAGCAATCCATTTTGCGAAGAAGCCATCGATGCCGTCGAGCGCCCGGTAGCGAATGACCCAGTGCATGACGATCGTTGCAATCAGACCTATGATCAGCAGTGTTAGAAAAGACCCGAAGTTCATTCCTATCATATTCACGCCTCCTTCTTGCGGGCTCCGAGCGCCCGCTCCGGAAGCTTGTGCGGATTACTTTCTGTTGGATGTACGCGCCAGTACTATCGTTGTCCTTTCTCCGCGCGTGATGCGAGGCGTACAGGCTTTGCCCGATACGTCGGGGCATTGCGTTTGCAATTAAATCGCCACATCGATCGTCAATCCCTCGATCAGTGCGTTCAATTCCTGCTGCGCCTTGTCCCGCTGCGCCGAAAGATCGTCTGACTCTTTTTGCAAAGCCGCCAGACGATTCTCCTGGTCCGCCAGTTGTTGCGTATATCGCTCCGTCAACGCACGCTCCTCCGCGCTCCCCTTCAATGCCTTCAGGTTTTCGCGTAGCCTCTGCTGGTCATCGAAAATCTGCTGTCGTTCGTCATCTCGCTTGCTCACTTCGTCGTTCAGCGCCGCGACTCGATTCTTTTGGTCCATGATCTTCTGTAGCGCCGTTTGCACCTCGGGGGTGATCGACTTCTGCCGCACGAACAACGCAATCTGATCGCTCGTCAGATTCGTCAGCTGAAATCGCGCCTCGACCGGCGCCGATTCCCGCACCTCCAGTTTTTGCGTATCCTTCGGTTCCACCTCCACGCGAAAGCGGTACGTGGTCGAGGTCATTTCGCTGGGCTTGACGCCGCCGTCATCCATCGTCCAATTCGGTCGCAGCGGATGCTCCACCACCACCGTCCGCGGCGTCGTATCGTCGTTACGCACCGTGTACGTGGTGTCTGAGCGCAGCTGCCTCGTCTGAACCATCATGCCGTGCGCGATGTGTACCTGCGTCACTTGCTGCGGATCGTTCTCCGACTTCGAGTACACACGCACGCCAAGATCGGCTGCATACGTAAGCAGCCGTTTTTCTCCCGGCTTGATCGAGTCCGTCAGTCCCTCGCCCGCAAAGGTTTCGTTTTCGAGCACGCTGAAGCTGCCTCCGTCGAGCGTCAACGGGCTCGAATTTGTCAGCCACAGTGCGCGCAATGGCCGCTCCGACCCGAGCGAGGCATTCCACAGCGACACTTTTTCCGCGCTCACCTTTGTCTGCACGATCGGCACCAGCGCCGATTCGTTCTTGTGAACCGTCACGCGGTCTTTCAGCTTGTATTCGAATAGGTCCCCCAGGTCTGTACCTTCCGCTTGCACTTCTGCGGCCTCCCTGGCGCTTGCAATCCATTCTTGCGATGGCGCCATCAGCGCTGCGACCATCCCGCCGGAGCTTTTCCTTATCCCGCGCGCTGAGTCAACCGCTAGCCCTCCAAGCTCGTTTCCGCGCCCGGTGTTCGGGCCTCCCTCATTTCCTGCCTCTCCTACTGCCTCCGATGTCTCAGTTTCGATGCTGTTCGGCGTTGCCTGCACTGTCACGGTCTCAGTCGTTGATCCGACGCCCAGCGTCACATTCTGCGTGTTCTCGCGTCCGCCTCCCAAATCCAACCCTTGAATGGCACTGGTCTTGAACCCCGGTGAACTGACTTCCATCCGATAGTTCCCAGCGGGCAGATCGCCGAAGTTGTATTTGCCTTGACCGTTCGCGCTTATCGAGCCAACCAATTCCCCGCTCGACCCAAAAAGCTTTACCTGCGCGCCCGCAATCACCGCGCCCGACGGATCAAGCACGCTGCCCGAAAGCGCCCCCAATCCGCCTTCGATGGCGCTCTCATGCGTCTGCGGCATCAGTTGCGCGCTCGCCGGCAGCGGCACCACCGGCCTCCGTGCGTAGTACGGCTGCGATAGTTGCTCGATAAACGACTGCGGCGCGCCAGCCACCAGCGATAATTCCACGTCGTTCCAATCCTCTCCCACCGTGTTGTCGACGATTGCCCAACCCTGCAGCAACGCTTGGTCTCCCGGTTGCGACGGCAGCACGATCCGGTAACTCGTTTTCCAGACCGGCACTTCGCTGATGTAACTCACGTAAAGCTGCCGCGCTCCCGTTCCATTGGCTGCGATCGTCATCCGCCGCAAGTCTTGCTGCCGTTCGGACGAAAGCAGCGAGAGATAGCTTCCCACCTCGCCGCCCACCTCGTGATCCAACAACCGCACTGTCACCGCTGGGGTCAGTTCCACGCTGCGCACTTCTCCGGTATCGCTCACCAGCGTCGCCAAGTCCACTTCCAGCGTCGTCCCTCCGCTCACTCTCGTCTTTCGCTCTACGCTCAGCAATCGCCCGGTGATCGTTTCCGACCCATTGCGGATTTCGAGCCGCGCGCCGCGCAGAGCTCCATAAAATTGGGCAATGTCGGTTTTTTCGGCGAGAGGCAATCGCAGAGTTCCAAGCCGCTGGCCGAGCGGTGCGTCCGAGTTGTAGCTCACGCCCGCAATCTGCCCCCCGTTCAAATCGAGCACGGTCAGCGTCTGTAGCACGTCGTTCAGCTGCCCGCTGGTGAAGTCAATGGTCACGTTCTGATCGCCCTGCACGCGCCCAAGATGCTCGAAATATCCCACCCCGCTTTTGTAGAGCACCACACGCCGCACCGGCAGCCGTACGGCAGACCCCTGTTCTGGCTCTTCAGCCTGTGCTCGCGCGTTGGGCCGTGCGGCAGAGGTGTCCGTCTGCTTCGTTTGCTGCGCGCGACTCTCTTGCGGACGAGCCTTGACGGAGCTTGCCATAGCCAGAAATACCACCATGCAGACACACACGTTCGTCGTTCGCATTAGACTCCTCCTTCCCACTAAGGTAGCCTCAACTGCGATTCGGGCCCTGCTTCAATCCTTTCGTATTTCAACAATCAGTTACTTGCCACTGCTGGATATTGGGAGGAACTTAGAACATAGATGCGGAAAACTGACTCCGCGTGCAATTAGACACCGAAAAATTGCTCCGTGCCAGCCCGGCTATTACCCACTAGCCGCAGCTCTAGCGCATTCCCACTGGCGTCCAATCGACAAATAGTTGCGGTCGGCTTACAATCCCTCCGTGCGTTTCGGAAAAATTCTCGCAACGCTGCTTGCCCTGACTCTTTGGATCGCGTCGGGGACGTTCTCTTGCGGCGCATCCTGCGAATCGGCTCGTATCTGCCCGTGCTGCCGGTCTGACTCCGTAAAATCACAGAGCCCTCTCGGGCCATCTGCCGCCATGAAGAAATGTACGCTCCGCGTTTCTGCACAGGCGGACTCAACACCCCAGCAGGCGCCGTGCGATCTTCGCCGTTGCGACGGGCCTTCGACGATGTTCCGCGCGCGGCACGAGTCGCTGCGCACTGGGTTCGACGCAACTCCTCGATTGGCGGCTAGCCAAGCGGCATTCCTGCAGTTCTTGCCGCTTTCTCGTGGGCTGATGCCGGCCGCTTCGCCGCGCGCAGGCAGCCTCGCGGATTCCCCTCCCTTGACGCTCAGGATCTGATCCGCCTCCTCCACTCTTTGCATTCGAACTGTTCCGGCACGCTTCTGCGCGTTTAGGTGACTTTCCACCTGGCTCGCGCGCGCCGGAAGAATCTTCACCCACCATTCCGATGGAGGCTCCATGAAGTTGCTGTTCTACATTGCAACGCTTTTAACGTTCTTATTCCCGCTCGCGTCCCACGCGCAGCAGGCCCAGGGCCAGAACCAAGACCAAACGCAACAGAACAATTCCATGCAGGGAATGCCGGGTATGCAGATGGGCGCGAACTCGCAGATGCCCGGAATGCGAATGAGTTCAGGCGCGCCGATGGTCATGCAGCCGCAGAACTTTTTGCAGCAAATCATGGCGCACAGCACATCCGGCACCAGCGCCGAGCCCAATTCCACGCCCGTGCCCATGCTGATGAAGCAGAAGGGATCGTGGATGCTCATGTTCCACGCCAACGTTTTCATTGTCGACGAGCAGCAGTCTAGCCCGCGCGGGGGCGACAAATTTTTCTCCACCAATTGGTTCATGGGCATGGCGCAACGCAAACTTGGCCACGGCGTTTTCACCGCTCGGGCCATGCTGACTTTGGAACCTGCCACCATCACCGGCGAACGCTACCCGCTGCTTTTTCAGCAGGGCGAGACGGCTTACGGCGTACCCATCGCCGACGGTCAGCATCCCCACAACTTTGTCATGGAGATCGCAGCGCTTTACGACCTCAAGCTCGGCCAGCGTGGACTTCTTTCTCTCTATGCAGCGCCAACTGGTGATCCCGCGCTCGGTCCCACCGCGTATCCGCACCGCGCTTCCGCATCCGAAGATCCCGTAGGCGCGCTCGGCCACCATCAAGAAGATTCAACACATATCTCTGCCGACGTCGTCACCGTCGGCGTCACGTACCGCATCGCGCGCATCGAAGCCTCGGGCTTCCACGGCCGCGAGCCGGGCGAAAATCGCTGGGACATGCCGCAGGGCGGCATCGACTCCTGGTCCACACGCTTCACTCTTCAGCCGGGGAAAAATTGGAGCGCACAATACTCGTATGGACGCATCGCCAGCCCCGAAGCTC
>JASHRI010000260.1 GCA_030037435.1 Candidatus Acidiferrales bacterium
CCCAGGTATTCGATTACATCGACAGCGATAGCACGTCTTGGGAAAAGGAACCTTTGGAGCGGCTTGCGCGCGAAGGTCAGTTAATGGCGTACTGCCATGACTCGTTCTGGCAGTGCATGGACACCTTGCGGGAAAAATACATTCTCGAAGAACTTTGGGCCAGCGGCAACGCTCCCTGGAAAACCTGGAGGTAAGCGAATGCGAGTATTGGTGACGGGTCACAACGGTTACATCGGGTGTGCGCTGGTGCCTATTTTTCTTAGGGCCGGCCATGAGGTAGTCGGTATGGACAACTGCCTGTTCGAGGACTGCACGCTCGGGCCCGATGTGCCGCCCATTCCAACGATTCGCAAGGACGTTCGAGAAGCTGAGCTGCGCGATGTAGAGGGATTCCAGGCAATCATTCATCTTGCCGGGATCTCAAATGATCCCCTTGGCGATTTGAACCCCGGGTGCACTTACGAAATCAATCACCGTGCGTCGGTTCGTCTCGCCAAGCTTGCGAAACAGGCTGGAGTCGAGCGCTTTCTTTTCTCATCTTCGTGCAGCAATTATGGCGCTGCTGGTTCGGAAGCTATCCTTACCGAAGAAGCGGCCTTCAATCCGGTTACCCCGTACGGCGAGTCGAAGGTTATGGTCGAACGGGACGTCGCAGAATTGGCCGACGATCATTTCACTCCTGTCTTCTTGCGCAATGCGACGGCGTACGGATTTTCCGCGCGCCTGCGCGGAGATCTTGTGTTGAACAATCTCGTAGGATGGGCCTACATCACGGGAATGGTACGGCTGAAGAGTGACGGTACGCCCTGGCGCCCAATCGTTCATATTGAGGATATCTCGCTGGCTTTTCTGTCGCTGATGGAAGCTCCGAAAGATGTGGTGCACAACCAAGCCTTCAACGTGGGACGAACGGAAGATAACTATCAGATGCGCGACCTTGCGAAGATCGTGATGGAGACGGTGCCGGGGAGCACGGTGACGTTTGCTGAAGGAGCGGGTCCCGACAAGAGATGCTATCGCGTAAAGTGCGACAAGATTCTAAGCAAGGTCCCAGCTTTCAAGCCGCGCTGGACCGCCCGGGAGGGTGCCCGTCAGCTTTACGAGGCGTACAAGGAATTCGGGCTGACATTGGCCGATTTCGAGGGCGCGAGATACATGAGAATCCAGCACGTCAAGAAGCTGCAATCAGAAGGCAAAATCGATTCGAACCTGCGATGGATTCAAGCCGCCGCAGTGGCTTCCTTGTAGCTAAGGGTGGTCAAATGAACGAAACTCGCACAACTTGTCGCATCTGTCATTCCGCCGAAATTCAGCCCGTGCTCTCTCTGGGCACAACTCCGTTGGCGGATGCGCTGCGGCGCAACGATCAACTGTCGCAAGTTGAGCCGAAATTTCCGTTGAACGTGGTGTTTTGCCCGAAGTGCAGCCTGCTGCAGGTATTAGAAACGGTTCCTCCTGAAGTGCTTTTTTGCCGTGACTATCCATACTATTCGTCCTTTTCGCCCGCTTTGTTGAAACACTCCCGGGAGAACGCTCTTGATCTGATCCATTCCCGCGGCCTGAACTCTTCGAGCATGGTTATCGAACTCGCCAGCAACGACGGGTATCTGTTGAAGAATTTCGTCGAACAGGAAGTTCCTGTCCTAGGGATAGACCCGGCCGAGGGGCCCGCACGGGCGGCACAAGCCGTAAACGTACCGACGCTCTGCACTTTCTTCAGCGAGAGCCTTGCGCGAGAACTGGCGGCAGACGGCAAGACAGCGGATGTGATCATCGGCAATAACGTTTTGGCGCACGTCGCCGATTTGCACGGGTTCGTAGAAGGCATCCGCCTTCTACTGAAGGAGAATGGCGTCGCGGTCATCGAGGTGCCATACGTAAAGGACCTTGTCGACCACTGTGAGTTCGACACCATCTATCACGAACATCTTTGCTATTTCTCCATCACGGCACTGGACCACTTGTTTCGCATGCACTCTCTGTTTCTGAACGACGTGAAACATCTCTCGATTCATGGCGGATCGCTTCGTCTTTATGTCGAGAAGAAGGAGAACGCCTCGGCCAACCTGCGGTCGATGCTCCGCGCTGAGGCGGACGAAAAGATCATCAGTTTCAGTTATTACCAGAACTTTGCCGAAAAGGTACAAGTCATCCGTCACGAACTGATACGGCTGCTGAGCGGTTTGAAGACTCAACCGGCTCGCATTGCTGCCTACGGCGCAGCAGCAAAGGGCAGCACCCTGATCAATTATTGCGATATAGGCCCGAAGTTCGTGGACTTTGTTGTGGACCGAAACACGCACAAACAAGGACTATTCATGCCGGGGCAGGATATTCCGGTATTAGCGCCTGAAGCCCTGCTCGACAAAAAACCGGATTACGTGCTGCTACTCGCGTGGAACTTCGCCAACGAAATTCTGGAGCAACAAAAGGCTTATCTCGAAAGCGGCGGACGTTTCATTATCCCCGTTCCGACGCCGCGGGTGGTTTGCTCTCCGTTTCAGCAGTCGTAAATCGACCCGAGCGGCTTGAGGCTAAAATGACTCGCTTTGAGGAAGAGGCAAACTGCAAGAGCTGCTCGTCTTCCGATGTCACCGTGTTTCACCGACTTTCGAATGTTCCGGTCAACAGCTGCCTGCTCTTTGCTGACCGCAGTCAAGCTGAAAGCTATCCCAGGGGAGAAATCGTTCTGGGCTTCTGCCGGAAATGCGGTTTTATAAGTAATCTGTGTTTCAACTCCGCGCTGGCCCGCTACACGGAAGGGTATGAAGAACAGCAGTCCTTTTCTCCGCGCTTCAACCAATTTGCGCGGGAGCTGGCGACCGGCCTCATCGAACGCCACAATCTTAGGGACAAAACAGTCGTGGAAATCGGTTGCGGCAAGGGAGACTTTCTCTTGTTGCTGTCCGAACTTGGACGGAACCGCGGTGTCGGCATCGACCCGACCTACGTACCCGGTCGTAACGACGGATCGGCTTCGGACAAAGTGACGTTCATTCGCGACTTCTATTCGGAGCGTTACGCGCAGCATACCGGCGATATGATCTGTTGTCGGCATACCCTCGAACATATTTCGGATACGGCTGCGTTTGTGCAAACCGTTCGCCGCGGGATTGGAGACAAAACGAACACGCTCGTTTTTTTCGAGCTGCCGGACGTCGAGCGAGTTCTTCACGAATGCGCATTCTGGGACATTTATTACGAGCACTGCTCGTATTTCAGCCTCGGATCTCTGGCGCGCCTTTTCCGAGCGTGCGGATTCGAAGTGACCGATTTGGCGAAAGCCTACGACGGGCAGTATCTATTGATCGAGGCGAAGCCGGCAAAGGGCGCTGTTTCCACGCCACTTCACAACGAAGAGCCGGTTGAAGAACTTTCGAGAGCCGTGGATGAGTTTCGAACCCGATACGATCAGGTTGTGAAGCAGTGGCGGAAACAGGTTCAAAGCATCCGCGAAGCCGGTCAGAGAGGGGTGATCTGGGGCTCCAGTTCTAAGTGCGTAGCTTTCTTGAAAACGATCGGCATTAGCGACGAGATTGAGTACATCGTCGACATCAACCCGCATCGGCAGGGGAAATACCTTCCCGGCAGCGGGAAACTCATCGTAGCCCCTAGCTTCTTGCGAGAGTATCGGCCCGATGCCGTCATCGCCATGAATCCGATCTACTTGGATGAGATCCGTAGCGAGTTGACAAGCCTGGGACTGCAGCCCGAGCTGACAGCCGTATGACGACGCCGACCGAACGCGGGAGAAGGATTCGGACCGGTGCAGGAGTGAAGTCATGAATGTCGAGCTTCACGTTCCCGCCCGCGAGACGCCGAACGTAGCCGGAACAGTGTGCCCGGCGTGCGGTGGCGTCGACCTCGAAATTTTCTTTAGGCTTGCGGATCTACCCACCAATTGCATCGCCCTGTCCAAAACACGAGAGGCTGCGCTAAACGTTGCGAAAGGGACAATCGAGCTGGGCTTCTGCCGGCACTGTGGAGTAGTAACGAACGTTGCGTTCGACCCTTCAAAGCTTGGATACGATCCGAGTTACGACAACTCGCTTCACTTCTCGCCAAGCTTTCAGAAGTACGCGGACGGATTAGCCGTCCAGCTCGTCCGACAATACAACCTTCGCGGCAAAAGCATTATCGAGGTCGGGTGTGGGAATGCTGAATTCCTGTCGCTTATCTGTGGTCTCGGCGGCAATCGCGGAATTGGTTTTGATCCAGCCTTTATACCCGGCCGCGCGGATCTCACGGCCGGCCAAGGGATAACAATTGTCCGCGACTATTACTCCGAGAGGCACGCGGAGTACAAAGCCGATTTCGTTATCTGCCGCCACGTGCTCGAGCATGTTCCTACACCGCAGGAGTTTTTGCGCACGATGCGAGGGGTTCTAGCGGACAACCATCACGCAGCCATATTCTTCGAGATTCCGGACGCTTCCTTCGTTTTCCAGAATAAGGGAATTTGGGATGTCATTTACGAGCACTGTTTCTATTACAGCGCGGGCGCGTTCGCTCGGCTGTTTTCGACATGCGGATTTGATGTGCAGAACGTTTCATCTACTTTCAACGGGCAATACCTGTGCCTTGAGGGCCGAGTGTCCTCCAACGAGACGGGTACGCTGGGCGATAAGGGCGGTAATCTGAACTCGATGAGGGAGGACGTGCGGAAATTTGCGGACGACTACGACTCGAGTTTGCATTACTGGGACGGGGTGCTGCGTCATCTATCCGAAGAAGGCAAACGCGTAGTGCTCTGGGGAGCCGGGGCGAAGGGGGCCATGTTTCTAAACGCGTTTCGAAATGCCGGACTGCTTGAGTACGTTGTGGACGTGAACCCTCACAAACACGGCCTTTACATCCCGGGAACCGGTCAGCAAGTAGTAAGCCCCGAGTTTCTTACGCAATACTGTCCGAATGCGATTTTAATCGCCAATCCTAATTACCGTGACGAGATCAGCCGACAACTTTCAGCTTTGGGCATTATGCCGGACCTGGTCTCAATTTAACGACCTTCAGCATAGGATCTGGGAAGGAGATATAAAGTGAATACAGTCTACTTGGATTCTGATGCCAGCGACGACGTTCGCAGGCAGCGGCTGTACTCCGGCCAGCTATTCGTGATTCCGCCGCGGCCAAGCACCCTGGCGCTGTGCGAGTTCGCGAAAGGCATGATTCAGGAGGCGTTCGGCTCCATCGATCCGCTCGAGGCGCAGTATCACATGTCCGTTGAACAATACGTCTCCATTGTCAGCCCACTAAAGCCCAAGTTCATTCATGATCCTGAGACCAAAAAGCTGCTGCGCGCGATGGTGGCCGACTGCGGCTGCGATTTGAACGAGACGTACCTAGACGTTCCGCGCTTGCGAATGGTCACCAGCGACGGGTACCTGACCTCCGGCGTCGGATACGCCCATCACTTGCACCGGGATACGTGGTACTCCGCGCCCATGGCTCAACTAAATTGGTGGCTGCCGATCTATGGTATTGAATCGGAAAGCTCGATGGCGTTTCACCCGGCGTATTGGTCAAAAGGTGTCAAGAACGGCTCCTCCGAGTTCAATTACTACACATGGAATAGCGACGGTCGGAAGAATGCGGCCCAGCACATCAAGACCGATACGCGCAAACAGCCGAAATCCGAAGAGAAGATGGAACTGGATCCACAGATTCGGCTCATCGTTCCTCCGGGCGGTGTCATTCTCTTTTCGGCGGCACAGATGCACTCGACGGTGCCGAATACTTCCGGCCGTGCCCGCTACAGCATCGATTTCAGGACCGTCAATCTGGCTGACCTCCGCTCCGGGGCTGCGGCGCCGAATGTTGATTCTCATCCGGTCGGAACCTCACTGCGCGATTTCGTTCGAGGCAGCGATGGGACGCCGATGCCTGAAGACGTTGTGCAAGAGTACGATAATGCTCCGGCGGCAGAGGGCGTGCTGGTTTATCGTCCGCCGACTGCATAGTTACCGTCCGCTAGCGGCAGAATCCGAATTCGATGAGAGCGCGATTGGAAGCGCAAGGAACTACGGAGGTAGAACGAGTGAGCGCCAGCCATCCTCGTGTAACGGTCGGTGTTCCGGTATTCAATGGTGAATCTTTTATAGCGGAGACCCTCGATTCGCTGTTGAATCAAACTTTCACCGATTTCGAGATCGTAATTTCGGATAACGCGTCGACGGACCGAACAGAACAAATCTGCCGGACGTATGCGACCCGCGACGCTCGCATTCGCTACGACCGAAGTGAGGTGAACCGTGGTGCGGCGTGGAACCATAACCATGTTTTCGAGCTAGCCAGGGGCGAGTACTTCAAATGGAATTCTGCAGACGACGTGTGTGCCCCGGAATTTCTAGCGCGGTGTGTCGCCAGCCTCGATGATGATCCAGCAGCGGTAATGGCTTGCTCGAATGTTTCTGTAATTGACGACTACGGCGATATTGTCAAACCGGGCTTTATTCCACCGGAAGTCGCGTCGCGATCAGCGCTAGAACGGTTTCGTCGAACGATTCAGACCAATCATTGGTGTTTCAATGTTTACGGCGTTATACGTGTTGCCGTGCTTCGCCGAACCGATCTTATTGGACGCTTCCTCGGCTCAGACCGCGTACTTTTGTCGCATCTTTGCTTGTTTGGCCGGTGTGTTCTTATTTCCGACACTCTGTTGTTCAACCGAGACCATCCCGGACGGTTTAACCGAGTCTTCGATTTGCATTCGCGTGAGGGAGCTGCCTGGTTCGATCCGAAAGCTGAAAATCGAAAGTTCTTGTTTCCGTCTTGGAAGCAACTCGAAGCCTTGCGAGAAGTGATTTCACGGACCCCTCTCAGCCGGCGAGAGCGCTTACACTGCTACGGGATGCTCCTTGCGTGGGCCCGACACCGCAAGGACTCGTTGCTCGAAGATCTCCTCCGCTATCCTAAGGCATACATGTCCAGAGACAAGATGCGCGGGGATGGCGCCGGAGTAATCAAATCAGGCCCCTCGATGAGCGCCGCTGGACAAATACCGCAGAATGGGGAGTTGCTGGCGATGTCCCCATCTAGAGCGGCAGAACCTACCGCGCGAGTGAGAACTGGCGATTCGATAGACGTTACAGTCATCGTTTGCACTTACAATCGATGCCAGGACCTCGAGCGCGGGCTGGAAAGCATAGCAGCTTCTAAAATGCCGAACACTACCACGTGGGAAGTTCTCGTGGTGGATAACAATTCCAACGACCGGACATCGGAAGTGGTGGAGAGCTTTTGCCGCCGCTATCCGGGACGGTTTCGCTATCTCTTCGAAGGGAAGCAGGGTAAGGCATATGCGTTGAACGCCGGAGTCGCAAATGCACGGGGCGAGGTACTCGCCTTTGTGGACGATGACGTAACGATGGATTCGGGATGGCTGCGAAACCTCACTGGAGAGCTCCAGGGACGTGAGTGGGTGGGAGCCGCGGGTCGAATCCTTCCAGCAACGACATTTACGCCCCCGCCGTGGCTGTCGTGGACGCACTGCGGAGGTATACTCTGCGGTAATTTCGATCTCGGTAATCAGCCGTGCGAGTTAGGTCCTGACCACCCTCCGCATGGTGGTAACATGGCAATTCGACGCGAGATGTTTGAACGGCATGGTGGCTATCATCTGAACTTGGGGCCCGGTCCCAAGCGCGTCCCCAACGGAGACACGGAATACGGGCGCCGTCTTATGAAAGCGGGTGAGCGCTTGCGCTATGAACCGTTGGCTGTCGTTTATCATCCGGTGCCGGAGAACCGAATCAGAAAGGAATATTTCTTGTCCTGGTGGTTCGATTACGGCCGAGCAAGTGTTATTGAGCAAGGTGATCGACCAGACGTGCTCGGGATTCCGAGGGATTACTTGAGTCTTGCAGCGCGTATATGGGACATATTGTCTATGAGTCTCCGACGCGCATTAGCCATTCGTCCTACCATGCGATTTTTTTGGAAATGCATGGTTTGGAAGCAGGCTGGAACGATGGTCGAACTGTATCATAGGTCTTCGGGTCGCAGAGGAAGCAAGGTAGCCGCTCTGCCGTAGGGACTATTGGCAAAACGAAAGCCTGTTGGGTCAGGTCAGAAAACACGTTTGAGAATGTGCGCGTTTCCAAGGGTCGCCTCACACTTCTCGGCAATCCTCCGTCATTTTCTGGAAGTTGCGCGTAGGCAGGTAGCGACTGGGACGGTTATGAAGAGCGACACTTTTGATGCCACGAGCTACAGCGCGCTGAATGTAACAGCGATATTGTGTACATGTAACCGTGCCGAGACTTTGGAGGAGACTCTGGAAAGTCTCGCAGCTTCAGAGTTACCTAGCTCGGTTTTGTGGGAGGTACTGGTCGTAGATAACAACTCGACGGACAAGACGCGCGAAGTGGTTCAAAGCTTCTCGCGCCGCTATCCCGGACGATTTCGCTATCTATTCGAGCCGAAGCCAGGCAAGTGTCACGCCCTCAACTCCGCGATCGCGGATGCGCGCGGTGAGGTTCTTGCCTTCGTAGATGACGACGTAATTGTCGATCAAAGGTGGCTTCAAAACCTCACGGCAAGGTTGCTCGGTGGTGAATGGGCCGGCGTGGCTGGACGAATCCTTCCGGGAGGAACGGTTACGTTGCCGCCTTGGCTGTCCTGGGATCGTTGCGTAGGCGCCTTTCGGGCCGACCCATTGAGCGTGCTTTGTGCTCGTTTCGATCTGGGTGATCAAGCGAGAGAACTTGACCTTGATCATGCTCCCTACGGTGCCAACATGGCATTTCGGAAGGCCGTATTTGAGAAATATGGCGACTTCCGATTAGATCTAGGGCCGCGGCCCAAAAGTCAAATCCGCAATGAGGACGTGGAATTCGGGCGCCGCATCATTAAAGCTGGCGAGCGGCTGTATTACGAACCATTGGCTGTGGTACATCACCCCGTGCCGCTACATCGAATCTCTAAGGAGTTTTTTTTGTCCTGGTGGTTTGATTATGGGCGAGCATCGATTATCGAGCGCGATGAGCGACCGAATGTCATTGGAATTCCCTGGGACTATCTGAGCTTGTTGCGCCGTGTAATCGCAATATCGAGCATAACTCTGCGCCGCATGTTCGCTGTCAGCCCAGATACCAGATTCTTTTGCAAGTGCATGATCCGGAAGGAGACTGGAATGATGGTTGAGCTGTACCGTCGCCTAACAGCGCGCAAAGTAAGCCAACCAACCGTTTTGTAGTGCAGAGATTATGTGCACCCGTTCTTGACGGTGTATTCCTGCGCAGCAAAGCATTATCGACCCAAAGTGGCGAGAGGAAGCTTGAGGCACAATATGGATCGGGATATCCGAGGGCAAACAGAAGCCACAAAGTGGAAACGTCTTCACCATATATGGCTGTAGTGCGGGAATTGGACCGGCTTTTGTCACTCTTCGAGACTCACAAACTGTTAGTTGAATTGAGTGCGAGATCATTCCGGTTGGCCCTCCGGTTGCTGACTGTCTTCACCTCGGCGAGCCAGACTGCGTCGCTGCACCGTCCTTAGAGATCGGGCTAACCTGAGCACTATCTCACATACCGTACCGGCAACCCCGATGGAGTCCGAGATCGAAAAATGAATCCTGAAGAACTAAGAGTTGGTTCCGCGTCCGAGAGTTTCGACAGTACGGCGGTTGCCTCGTCTGTCGACGAAGGGCTCGGCACGAGCGACTTACTGCGCCGGATCGAGCCGTCTCACGGTTGGGCGTCGCTTGGATTGGGCGAACTATGGCGCTTTCGCGAACTGATCTACTTTTTTATTTGGCGCGACATCAAAGTCCGTTACAAACAGACGATCCTGGGCGGCGCGTGGGCCATCATTCAACCCTTTTGTACCATGGTGATCTTCAGTGTCATCTTTGGACGGTTGGCAAAGATCCCATCAGAGTCGGTTCCCTATCCGATTTTCAGTTTTGCGGCTCTTGTCCCGTGGACGTTCTTCGCTAATGGAGTGAGTTTAAGTTCAACGAGCTTGGTTTCAGACGCGAACCTCGTGAAAAAAGTGTATTTCCCGCGCTTAGCCGTGCCTGTCGCGAAAGTATTGTCTGGCATTGTCGATTTTGTCTTGGCT
>JASHRI010000261.1 GCA_030037435.1 Candidatus Acidiferrales bacterium
GAATTGCGTGGCAGCCTTGGCAATTCCGGGCAGCCCGGCGGCAAGATCTTGCGCGTTCATCACCGGCCGCAGAGAGACTTTCGCGTTGAACGCAAGAAACCACGGCTCAGCGATGGCCGGCATCTGCGACGCATCCTTCATATCGAATACGGCCGATCCACAGCGGTCGCCATTATCGTCGGCAAAAAAGTAGACGGCTTCCGGCTTCAAGTCGGCCAAGATCCGCTCTACCGTCGACCCAAGAGTTCCAGCCTTTGCCGCAGCATTGCCTGCTTCGACGGGAATTGAGACCCGTAGCAACATTCTCATGTGATTTTCTCCTTCGAAGGAATTTATTCGGGACTTTTACGCAGGGATTTCCGTTCGGCTCTCCCGGATGCAGCCACTTATACACCCGCCACTTCGCTGGGAAAAATTAATTATTTTTCTCGATCGATCTTCAATCTCGACAATCGCAAAATCCTTGCCCCGCCTGTCATGCTGCTAAGGCTTCGCCCCGGCGTGAAGCTGGCCGAGCACGTCGTCCACGGCGTCGATGACCGCCTGCGGCTGATCCAACTGAATCTCGTGGCCTGATCCCTTAATGATCCGGTGCACGCCGCGCGAGGAGAGGTGTGCCAGGTCCGCATGAAGGGCGTTCCAGACCTGGTTGTAGTTATTCAGATTCCCCCAGGGCTTCTCAATCGACAGCACGACCAGCGGCATTGCGCCAAGTTGGAGGTGGTCCACGCCGTCGTACCGGTGTGTGTACAGCGACGACATGAGCGAGACCTCATCGACGGCATAGTAGGCGGTAAAGAAGCTCGGCCAGATTTTGCGAAGGGCGGCTGGAGTGTCGACAGGCAACGGGCCTATCGCGCAGCGTTGGTATTCAGGATTAGACGGATCGAGCGGTCCATGCGCGGCCAACAAGGCGCAGTGCAGCTTGTAGGACGCGTAGCTCTCTCGCCCTTCCGCCTGGTCGAAACCCGGCTGAGCCTCGTCGATGAGCCCCTCTGCGGCCGGGCTGGTATCGACAAGAACCATGCCCATGACTTCCTGCGGCCAGCGTTGGGCATAGAGCCGCGCCTCCACACCTCCCAAAGAGTGCCCAACCAGCACATACGGTGGTGGTATGGAGCCGGCCTTGAGCGCCGCGTGCAGGTCGTCCACTACGTCGGAGAGAATCTGCGGCCTCGGCCCCGGATCGCTGAAACCATAACCGGCTCGGTCGAAAGCGCAGGCGCGCGTTTTCTGCGCGATCACTGGCTGGGTCTTGTACCAGACCACCGACCAACTCGATAGACCAGCCATCAGAACGACCGTAGGGCCGCCGGCGCCCGTGCAGTGCAGGTTAATACGTCGGCCCCCGATATCGACCATCTGACCTGGCTGGACGTAGGGCAGCAGCCTCTGGTCCTCCGCGATGGCGGGCGCCGGATTGGACTGGGCAAGGACGACGTCACCGAAAGAAAGCAGCAGGGCGGCTACCAGAGCGGCCAGGATAGCGCGACGTGCAAAGGTAGGGTTGAGCTGCCATGAAACAATGTCTCGGCCCATGTTCATTTTGAAGCAACATTTCGGCGCATGCTTATTTTGAATCCTTCTCTCGTTGTGGGTCGCGCCGCCTGCAACCCCTGGCTTTGCCTCTTACCTGTCGCCACTTGTCTCGGCTCGCATCCCAAGATTTTTCTCATCGCCACGAACAAGCGCCTTCATCCTCACACCAGCGTCCTACCGCCATCTACGGCAATCGTTTGGCCGGTAATGAACTCCGTGGTCGCCAAATACGCCACCGCATCCGCGATATCGTCACCGGTTCCCACCCGATGCAGCGGAACACGCCGGATGTACTCCTCATCGGGCGCTTCACCAGGGAACTGGATTGTGCCCGGCGCCACGCTATTCACCAAAATCTCCGGAGCCAGCGCGCGCGCCAGGCAGCGTGTCAGCATGATCACGCCCGCTTTCGATACGCAGTAGTGCGTGAAGCTCGGCCACGGCAGCAATCCTCCGAGTGACGAAAGATTGATAATTCGCCCGCGGCCTTGTTTCTTCATCATCGGTGCGGCAGCCTGCGCGCACAAAAATTGGGCCTTCAAGTTCGAATTCATCACCCGATCCCACTGCTCGTCCGTCAAATCCTCGAATTTCGCCGAAAAGAATATCCCCGCGTTGTTGACCAAAATATCGAGCCGTCCGAATTCCGCCTCGACCGCCTTGAACAGCATTTTCACCTCGTTCCGCCGCGACACATCCGCTTGAATCTCAATCGCGCGTTCGCCCGCCGCGCGAATTTCAGCCACCACCGCCTGCGCCTCCGCTTTCGACGTCCCGTAATTCACCGCGACGGCAGCTCCCTCGGCAGCCAGCCGCAACGCGATACTGCGTCCAATGCGCTTCGCCGCGCCTGTCACCAGCGCGACTTGTCCATCCAGCGGCCTTCCCGCCATGGCGGCCTCCCCTTTTAAATCCAGGCGCTCACATTAGCATCAGCAGTTCGTTCTTCTACGTACTTTCCACAATTGACGCGAAATTCAATCCGCGCTACCGTTGGATGTTTTTGTTGTTCGCGCCGAACCCGCTGGGCGCGAACAAACGGCATTAAAACGCATCCAGCGGCACACGCCACCGGTGTGTTTATGCCGAGACGGAGTGGGAAAGGAGAGGCGAGTGAATTGCCGACCGGCAGACGCGGAATCATCGTGCCGCTGCATTTCTAATCGAAACTCCCTTTCGAATAGAAATCGGCCTAAGTTATTGAAAACACTAGCCGGCGACCCGTTCTATCCGAAACTTTCCTCGCGACCCGTCGAACCGCGCGAAATTTGCCCTGCTATGTTAGCGTACTCTGCGAAACGCACCAGGGAGGAACGATGAAACTCGATCTGCTGGCGATTGCGCCGCATCCCGACGATGTGGAACTGACCAGTGGCGGCACCATGCTCAAGATGGCGCAAGCGGGCTATCGCACCGGCATCCTCGATCTGACGCGCGGCGAGACTGGCACGCGCGGCACTCCGGAAACTCGCCTGCGCGAGGCGGAGCGCGCCGGAAAGCTGCTCGGCGCGAAGGTGCGGCGCAATCTCGGCCTTCCCGACGCCCATCTCGAAGTCAACGATCAGTACAAGGCCGCCATCGCCGAAGTGATTCGAGAGTTCGAGCCGCGGACCGTAATCCTGCCCTACTGGGAGGGCCGCCACCCCGATCACTACACCGCCGCGCGCCTCGGCTACGAGGCCTGCTTCGTCGCCGGCTTGAAAAACTACGCGCTCGGTGGCGAGGCTTTCCGGCCTCACAAGATCGTCTACGCTGCCGCGTACGCGGACGTCAGGCCCACCTTCGCCGTGGACATCACCGCCCAATACGAAGGCCGCCGGCGGGCAATTCTCGCGTATGCATCGCAATTCCGTCCTCCTAAAAAGGAACGCCGCACGAAGGTCGCATTGCCGCTAGACAAACTTGAAGAGCGCATGAGCATGCAGTCCCGTCAATACGGGAGCATGATCGGTGTCAAATATGCCGAGGGATTTGTGGTGAAAGAAATCCTGCGCGTCGACGACGTGGTGCAAATGCCCGTGCGCTCGATGTAAAACTCTCGTTTTTCTTCACCCTTTTACATCCGCATCAACGAGACATAAAGAAAGCATAAAGTTGATCGAATCCATTCATAAATTGCATCGAAAAACGGCCCAAAACGGGCACTCAATCCTTGACGGACGTGGCTGCGTACGATAATCTCCGCGCTTAACTTTTTCATGCCGCAGCTGACTGCGGGGGAGGAACGATGGATTCGAAGGGTGTACTCGACTATGCCGCGAAGCACAATGCCAAAATACTCGATTTGCGATTTATCGACGTGCCCGGAGTCTGGCAACACGTCAGCTATCCCATTCAGGAACTGACGGCCGACTCTTTCCACGACGGCTTCGGCATGGACGCGAGCTCCATCCGCGGCTGGGCGCAGATTCACGAGTCGGACATGTTGCTGATCCCCGATCCGAACACAGCCTTCATGGATCCCTTCCGCGACACACCGACGCTGGTGATGATCTGCGATGCCCAGGATCCCCTCTCGCGCAAACCGTACGAGCGCGACGTGCGCAATCTGGCCCACCGCGCCGAAGAGCATCTGCAGAAAAGCGGCGTCGCCGACCAAGCCTTTTTTGGCGCTGAGGCTGAATTTTTTATCTTCGATAGCGCGCGGTTCGAGACCAAGCAGAACCAAGGTTTCTATTACCTTGATTCCGATGAAGGCCGCTGGAACAGCGGAAGAGCCGAGCATAATCTTGGCTATCGGCCCCGCTACAAGGAAGGCTACTTCCCCGTTCCGCCGACCGATCACTTTCAGGACATGCGCACCGACATGGTGCTCAAACTCCAGGAAGCCGGCATCGAAGTTGAATGCCACCACCATGAAGTAGCCACCGCTGGGCAGTGCGAGATCGACTTCAAATTTGACACGCTGATTCACGCCGCGGACAACATGTGCAAGTACAAGTACATCGTTCGCAACGTAGCTTATCAATATGGAAAAACCGTGACGTTCATGCCGAAGCCCATCTTTACCGACAACGGGTCTGGCATGCACACGCACCAATCCCTGTGGAGCAAGGGCAAGCCGCTTTTTGCGGGCGACGGCTACGCGGGCCTGAGCCAAATGGCGCTGTGGTACATCGGCGGACTTCTGAAGCACGCCGCTGCGATCGTCGCGTTTGCCGCTCCCACAACGAACTCCTACAAACGGTTGGTTCCAGGCTACGAGGCGCCCGTCAATCTGGCGTATTCTCGCCGCAATCGGTCGGCCGCGGTGCGCATCCCGATGTACTCGACGAACCCGAAGAGCAAGCGTCTTGAGTTCCGCCCGCCCGATCCATCGTGCAATCCCTATCTGGCGTATTCAGCGATGCTCATGGCCGGACTCGACGGCATCGAGAACAAAATCGATCCGGGCCAGCCTCTAGACAAGGACATTTTCGAACTATCGCCCGAAGAAGCGGCGCATGTGCCTTCGGTGCCTGGCTCGCTCGACGGCGCCCTCAAGGCCCTCGAAAAGGATCATGCCTTCCTGACCAAGGGTGGAGTATTTTCCAAGGACTTCATCGATCTTTGGATTGAATACAAAACCAAGAAGGAAGTCGATCCGGTTCGCATGCGTCCGCACCCGCATGAGTTCGAGCTGTACTACGACATTTAATTCTGCATTGGCACGCAAGACCGCACGATCAAGAAAACGCTCTGCCCGAGGGCAGAGCGTTTTTTTTCGAGCATCCGCTGCGGCGCCGGCGCGATTCAACCCCACGAACGGAGACGAAATTTGCTTAATGCCAAACAGTGCCTTACTGAATGCCTGACAGTTCTTGAACGATCTGCTGAGCCGACGTGACGAGTGGCGACGCTTGCTGAGCTGTGAGCGCTGCTGTCCGCAGCTCGAGATCCACCAGGTCGATGAAACCGTCCGTCAAGCCAATCGCCGGTCTGATTGAGCCTGCGTTTATCAGATCCAGCGCAGCTTCGAGCGGAATGGTCAAAAGTAACTGCGGTCCCGGAGGCAAATCTAAAGCCTGCACCTGGGAGATTAAGTGGTTCGTGTTTACGGCGGGAATGGGATACAGCGAGTGGAAGTATTCAAAAGCGCCTATATCGCAGGCTCCTCCCTGCGGACGGCGTACCCCGCGCTGGTCTATGGTAACGGCGTTTCCATTCGTATCGGTGCAATCACTCACCGGGATGACGTTTATGGCCGGGCTGCCGGCTACAAGCGCGACCGTCTCGGTCGGGCCGCCGTTGTTCGCCAGGCCGCTGGTACTGAGGCCGGGCGCGGTGCTGCTCAAGTCCCCAGTCTGTGTGAGGAAGCTGGTACAACTGGCGTCATCGGAGAGGTTAAATCCGACAGAGGTTCCGGTTGCGCCATCCCCGATCACACAATTCACACTGTCGGTTCCGCTATCATTGCTGGCAATGATGGAGGCTTTCAGAGTCAGCTGCCCCCCGCCGCCAGGCACTCTAATTCCTCCGCCCGAATTGCCCGCGATGGTCACAAACGCCAGCTTAATTTGACCGACGGAGTCAATCCCTCCGCCGCCACTGGTCGCGGAGTTCCCCCATATCGTGCTGTTCGTGACGGTCAGGTTGGCTTCGCCAAAGATGCCGCCGCCGTCCACATTTGCAGGCTGACCATAGGGGTTCACAGAAGATCCGTTGTTGGATATCGTGCTGCCGGTTATGGTGGTGGTATTTGCAATAAGGATGCCGCTTCCGAACGCATAGCTCGAATTTCCCGAGATAGCGCTGTTGGTGATGGTCAGTGGCCCTCCTGTTCCAGTGCCACTTCCCAGGCCAAAACCGCCGCCGTTGCTAATGCCGCCGCCGGTTACTGCAAAGTTGCCGTTGACAGTGCTCCCATTCAGCGCGACGGTGCCCGAATTTAGGAAGATGCCGCCGCCGGGGCTGAGGGGGTTGCCTGCATTGGTGCCGAGCGCTTGGTTATTCGAAACATCGCTGTTCGTCAGCGTCAGCGTACCCGAGTTATTGTAAATCCCGCCGCCCTCCGCGATTTCGCCGGGCGTGCCGGGCGGAGCGATCGTTCCGGCGATGTTTCCATCTACTTGGCTGTTATTGAGGGTCAGAGTGCCCGAGTTGAAAATTCCGCCGCCCTGTTGGTTGCCCATCGTGCAATTCGTAACCACAACGGAATCGAGGGTCAGCGTGCCCGCGTTGAAGATTCCGCCGCCCAAAAGCGAGCTTCCGTGCGCAACGGTGAGCCCCGAAATGGTTACGATGGCCCCGCCGTTAACGATGAACACCCCAACGCCGTCAGCGCCGCTGATGATCACGTTCGACGCGCCCGGACCCGTAATGGTCACGCTCGGACCGAACATCAGCGGCGTGCCAACGGTAATCGTCGCGGGGTAGGAAAGATTGAACTGAATGACGTCTCCATTCGAAGCACTGGCGATAGCATCCCTCAGCGAACCGGCTCCGCTGTCGCTCGTATTTGTGACGGTAATGGTGGCGCCAAAAACCGGCCCCGCACTGAAAAAAACTGACAGCATGACAAACCCCAAAAAGGTGAAGGTCCGGCGCCGGTTCGCTAGAGATGATAGAAGTGAGTTTCGCTTGGTTTTCATGGTCGTCCCTCCTCTCGAGTGGCTGCGCGGCTCAAAGAGCTGCATGCGGCCGTATGGGCCCTCCAATTGCTAAATCGAAAAATAAGGGAAAACTGGCTCAGGAAATTCGGGAAGATACTCAAAAGGTCGGAACCGACCGGCTACTGCCTGCAGGTTTGGCTATTCCGATTAGTCGGCTAGTCGCATCGGATCCACGGCAACTCGTTCGGCCCAAGCCACACCAAACAGCCCGAAAGTGTGCACATCGACAGAGCCCCTCTATCTGTTAGCCTGTGTGGAACCCGTGGCCCAGAAGATGCAGGTATGAAGGGAAATTCAGGAATTACTTTGTCGCGCACTCTACGCTTTTTCTCGCGCAAGCGCAAAGTGAGCACGATGAAGCTCTGTCGTCACCCGGAGCAGGCCACCGAACCGAGCGGACGTGTGACCGGCTCACCGGACGGTTAGACTATCGGTTCAAGTTCTAGCAGCGCCTGTTCGTTGCGGCGCAACTCATGCGGCGACCCCTGAATTCCATCTCGAAGCGTTTGCTACAATGATTGTGGCGGAATTCCGGCAATGAAATTATTCGGACGCAACCATGATGAGGCTCGTCGAAATTCGCACGCAAGTACCGGCATCACTTTCGCTGCGTCCGGATCCCATCGCATAACGCTGGGACTGGCGCGCGCCGAAAATCTGGCTAGCATGCTGGCCCGAAGCCGCGCCTCCGAAGTGATCGAAGTTGCAGACATGCTCGCGGGACTGTACCTCTCCGACTGGGAACGCCTTTCGCCTTATTGGCGCGAGGCAGACCAGGACCAGATCGAGGAATACTTGCAACAAATTTGCGATATAAGTCCGCAGCGGTGGCATTCCTGGATCGAGCTGTACGATTCGGAGCGCAAGAGCGAGGATAAACGGACTCGCTGGAATCCGTTTCGCAAACGGCAAAAGCCGCTGTCGGAGGGATCTCCGCTCCATCTGTCGACCGCACTGGCGGAAATATTCAAGCACGCGGGAGAAATCGCTCCGTATAGCGACATCGTGGAGGGGCGCAAGGTGCCGATCCTGACGGTGGAATGCGTACTGCTTTCCATCGCACGCACTTACGGTTCCGAAATCAGTAGAAATCTCGCGGCCACCGGGCTCGACATCCCGCGGCTCGAGCGGGATGCGTTTTTTCCAAAGCGCGGGCCGCTGGTCTAGCGAATCGAGAACGTCAAATAATCATCTTGAATTGCGGCCACAGCGCGGAAAGAGGCGCGCGGGGTTTTCGGCAGAGATACACGGGTACGGACCTCTCATTCGGCATCGCGTAGCGGCTGTGAATCGTGGCTGCCTGCTGAACATCTCCGAAGAGTTGAATGAATTCCCCGGAACGCTCACCGAAAATAATCACACACTCGCCTAAATATCCGCGCGGTCCCCAGTCGTAGTAGCTGTTGTGGCCGCTGAGCGCTTTCGGCAGGCCGAGCGCCGGGCCGTAATAATCGATTGCGCCCGCCTCGCCGTAATTTCCAGCCAGGATTGCGCAATTCGCTCGCTCCGCAGGCGGCAGGGACCGATATACTTCCGCAACCGTATCCGCCATGTTTTCCCAGCCGAACATGTCCGCATAGAGCTGCGGCAACTGAACGCCGATAGCGTCGCGTTCCGTCTTCGCAAACATCGCGTAGGGTAAAGCGTGCGAATACCGCAGATACGTCTGGACCGGCAGTAGCGGCACGCCGAAGGGCACCGTGATCAGTCCGGTGAGAATAAGAAGCGCAGTGTAAACCGTCCTCAGCGAGCGGCGATCGCGCAATTCGGTAATTTTCTCAAACGCCACGCCCCCGGCGGCCAACACGAAGGGATAAATCGGAAGCAGATAGTAGGATTTGCCATGGAAGCTCACGAAAATCGTCAGCACGATCAGATAGCTCCAGCCGAGAAACCGAAACGCGCGGCCGTCCCTGGAGAAGAAACACCACCAGAGCCCGGCGAGCCAAAGCAGACATGCCACTGCGCCCATAAATATCACCTGATCGCCGAGAAATTGCAGCGGCGAGATCGGAACGTTCTTGAATTGCTGCGCGTTGCGTACCACCGCTATTTGCGGCCAGCCGTGGCGCGCTTCCCAGATCAGGTTCGGAAGGAAGAGCGCCAGGGCAATCGCTCCTCCTATCCAAAGCCATTTCGAGTGCAAGAGCCGCGAATGGCCCGAAAGCAGAATTCCGGCGATTAGCGCGAATCCAAACACCAGCATCGTGTGCTTGTTTTCAAGCCCAACGCCCGCCACCGCGCCGAATGCCAGCCAAAGGCGCGGCGAATCGCCTTTTGCGATCCGAATTACGATCCACGCGCAGATGAGCCATATCAGCGGTTCAAACGCGTTCATCGAGAGAAAACTGTCAAAGGCAAGGTAAGCGGGAGCGAACAGGATCGCCGTGGCCGCAAGGAGCTGTGCAAAGCGTCCGCCGCCCAGTTCTCGGGCAAGGATTCCCGTGAAAAACACTACACCAGCGCCCGCCAGCACCGGCAGCAATCGAATGGACACGAGCGAACTGCCCAACACATGGCGCGCAAACCATGCTGCGAATGCTATCAGTGGCGGTTGGTCGATATAGCCCCAGGCGAGATGTTCGCCGCAGGCCATGTAGTAAAGTTCATCGCGGAAAAAACCATAACGCGCGATTCCGAAAGCATGAAGAGCGATTTCAGCCGTGGCCAGAAGGGTCAGGCAGGCGGTTGCACCCAACGCAATGCTTCGGCTTCGCGCGGCTATGGCCGCGGACCCGCCTAATTCGCCAGCTTGACTATCGCTCATCGCATTGGCCTGGCGCGAGCCACTCGGGATGGCGCGCCCGTTCCTTGCGTGCTCCCAGGCGCGCCCTTCCACTACCTGCAGCTTGTTTGGGGGCCCTTACTGCGCGGCCGGTGTGCTAATGGTGGTCGATTGAATCGTGTCGATGTTCGGGAAGTTTTTATCGAGATATGCCTTCCCCTGATTCGTGATCTGGCCCTGGTCCGGGCGTTCTCCATAGCCGCTGTAAATCTTCTGGACCACGTCCATCCCTGACGTCACCTGTCCAAAAGGAGCAAAGCCCTGGTTGTCGAGCCCACCGTTATTGCCGAGATTGATGAAAAGCTGCGTGGTGCGCGTGTTCGGTCCGGCCGTGGCGAACGTGATGGTACCTGGCCGATTACTTTGCTTCACGGGATCGTCCTTGATATTCGCGGAATGCCACGCTCGGTTTACGGCCGGATCGGCGCTTAGGCCGAACTGAACCACGAATCCGGGCACGACACGGAAGAATGCGGCGTCGTTGAAAAATCCGTGTTTCACCAGATTGTAGAAACGGTCCGCGCCGAGCGGAGCCCAAGCCCGGGTCACCTGAACCACAAAATCGCCCTTGCTGGTGGTGAATTTCACGTCGAAGGTTTCAGGCGCCTTGGCATTCAGACTCGCCGGGCGCAATAGAGCAGGATCGGTCATGTGTCTTGTCCTCGCATGCGAAGTGGCTTGCTGCGCTTGCGCGGCGAGCGCCACAGCAAGCGTGCTAATTAGACAAATGCAAAAAAACGGGGCAAAGCGTCTCGTCATTTCGTTCCTTTCGTAGTTTGGGCCGCCGCTTCCACATCTTGCATGAGGCGTAGCATGTTTCCGCCCAGAATCTTTTGTACATCCGCATCGGTATACCCGCGTTGCACGAGAGCCTCTGTGATACGAGGGAACATCGACGCGTCCTCCATCCCATATGGCATCGACGCGCCGTCGAAATCCGAACCTAGTCCCACATGATCCGCGCCAGCAATTTTTACGGCATGGTCGATGTGGTCCAAGATTTTCGTCCACTCGACTCGCGGCAATCTGTCCGCGGCCACAAACTCGCGCACGATCTTATCCCATTCGACTAGCCTGTGGGGGGCGTTTTCGCCGCAACGCTTTCTGGTTTCCGCTTCGATCGCCTCCGCCACGTCGCGGCTTGGCGTTTCGGCGTCACGAAATTCCTGGCTCACGAAACCCGTGTGGAAATTGACCTGCACCACGCCCCTTCGATTGGCAATCGCACGAATCAAGTCATCCGGCAGATTGCGCGGCGTATCGCACAGAGCGCGGCACGACGAATGCGACGCAAAAATCGGAGCCTGGCTCACCGCGAGCGCGTCATTGACGGTTTTGTCCGACACGTGCGACACATCCACCATCATGCCAAGGCGGTTCATCTCGACAATCACCTGCTGTCCGAAATCGCTGAGGCCGTTGTGAACGGGTTCGTCCGTCGAGGCGTCGGCCCATTCTGTGTTGCGAAAATGCGTCAGCGTCATGTAGCGGACGCCCAGCGACCCATACTCGCGCAGCAAGCCAAGGTCGCTATTGATCATGTGGCCGCCTTCGAGCGCCAGCAGAATCGCGATTTTGCCGTCCGCGTGCGCGCGATCGATTTCGCCGGCCGTTCGGACTAACGCGACTTCCGAGGCGTGCGCGTCGGTCTGGCGTCGCACGGCGGCAATCTGTTTGCGCGCGCGCTCCGCGGCCTCCAGTCCGGTGACAGTGCCCGGCACCCAAATGGCGAAAAAAATTGCGCCCACTCCGCCCTCGCGTAACCGAGGAATGTCGACCGCTCCTTCTGAGTGGCGCGCTCCGAGATCAAAATCTTCGTCGAGCAGGCGTTGGGTGGTATCAACGTGCGTGTCGAAGACAATCGACCGAAAATGCAATTCGCGGGCTTTGCGCAGAATGTCGGCTTGGTGCGTCGCTGTGGGCAGCGTCAGTTCCCTTTTGCGCGCGGCGGTTGCGTTGGCATCAAAGACTAATTCTCCGCGGCTTTTTTTTCGTGACCGCGCGCGTTGCAGAGGTCCGGCTCAGTATAGGCATGGCATTGCGGCGACGCAAGCAGCCTTCCTTTCTGCCGCGGATCTCCGCAGCAAATTCCGGGAGTTTTCAAGTGCAGCACACCCAAATCCTGGCTCCAGCGCACTATGCTACACTCCGCCGCGGTAGCGCGACTCGACGATGCCCAGCGACCATATCGGCGACCTCAAAAAATGGGTGACGGAGCTGGCCCGCCGCCGGAACGAAGGCGAAACGGTTCGCCTGAACCGCGCCGTGGAGCTGATCGCCAAGAATTTCGGCGTGCAAAACCACGAGGTGGCCGTCCTCGCTCTCACGCCCGACGAAAAGTCGCTTCGTTTTCTCGCACCCGATAATCTGCGCGCCGTTGGCCAGGTCCCACTTTCGAGCGGTACGTCGTTGGCCGCCCGCACGGCGCGCGACAAGCGACCCGAACTGATCAATCACTTTTCAGTAGTTCCCCACGCGTCGGTCTTTGAAGCTGTACCCATATCCGAGGAACGGCGCGGCGAGCCCATTCACAAAATCATGAGCGCGCCGATCATGCTTGGCCCGCGAATGGTCGGCGTGCTGCAAGTGTCGCGCAAGTCCAGCTCGATTTCGGAAGCCGGCCCGGATTTTACGCAGGCACAGCTTCGTGAATTGAAACTCATCGCGGACGCCCTCGCACCGTGCATTCTGGTTTTCAACACCGAGTAGCCATCCGATCACGACCGCCGCGCAGGTGTGCGCGTGAATAATGATTGACATCACCATCCATGCTTGCTAATTTTCGAGCGCTCAATTTCCGGCTCACATTCTTGGAGGAACCGCAACCCGGCACGACTCATGGCGTTCGTCGCGAAGAAGATTTTTCTCACCAAGGGAGTCGGAAAACACCGCGAGCGCCTGTCGAGCTTCGAACTCGCTCTGCGCAATGCCGGTATTGCTGCCTGCAACATCGTTCGCGTTTCCTCGATTTTTCCTCCGTACTGCAAACTGATCTCGCGCGCTGAAGGACTGAAGCACCTTAAGCCCGGCCAAGTGGCGTTCACGGTGATCAGCGAAAATCAGACGCGCGAGCCGCACCGGTTGATCGCGGCCGGCGTGGGCCTAGCCTTGCCCGGCGATAAATCGATGTACGGATACCTTTCCGAGCATCACTCGTTTGGCGAAACCGAAGAAGTGGCTGGCGAATATGCGGAGGAACTGGCGGCCGAGATGCTTGCTACCACGCTCAACGTGGAATTCGATCCGGATTTGTCGTGGGATGAGAAAAAAGAGGTCTACCGGATCTCGAACAAGATCGTGCGTACGATGAACATCACGCAGTCGGCTGTGGGAGACAAACGCGGCCTCTGGACCACTGTGCTTGCCGCGGCCATTCTGCTGGCCGACGACGATTAACCGCTCCTATTTCTTCCCTTTTGGCTTGAAATACCCGATTCGTTGCAACACAGCAGCCGCGATGAGGGGCAGCGCGACCGTGGCGTCGTCCAGCACTTCTGCAAATCTCCCGCCCTCTTCCGGTGGCACGAACTTGCCCCACGAAACCGCCTCCGTGTAGGTGCTGCCGGAAAGACCGCCCCAATTCACCGGCTCGGGACAAATACGCAGGCCGTAGTTGTAGCGCTTCAGCGGCAGTTTTTCGTATCCGCGACGCGCCAACAGCTCGGCATAAACGCCGAACTGCTGCGCCCAATTGCGCGGCACGCCGCCGCCGATCGTAAAAATTCCCATGCGCTTCGTCGCCAGCATCATCGCGGCGTAGTGCTCGAAATCGTCGTAGGAGTCAAACTGCAATTGCGGGCGCCCGGCTTTTTTGCGCAGCCGGTTATGCAGCGCAAAATCGATGCCCAGTTCCGAATCCGTGAATGCCGGCACATATACTGGCACGTTGCGCTCGGCGCAAGTTTTCAAAATTCCCCGGCCCTTCGCGTGCTTCTGCAAATACTCACCGATTCGTCGATTGATCTTCCAGCTCGAGGCCGGCTCCTTCGCGTCCCAACGTTCGAGAATGTGCTGCATCACTTCCTCGACGTGGTCCAGGTTCACTTCGGGCTCGAGCGAATCGTAAACGCGGTTGTATCCGGCGACGAAGAGCTCGCGGTCGTCCATCTTCGCGTCGTATCGGAAATGCGAGCGCCCCGTGGCCTCAACCAACCCATGAGCCATCAACGCGCCAGTCGAAACGATCGCCTTCACCACGCCCGCTTCCACCAGATCGCAGAAGACAAGCCCCATCTTGCCCACGGTCATCGCGCCGGAAAGCGTCATTACGATGAAGCAATCCTTATCGCGCGCCATCGCTTCGAGCACGTCGGCCGCGTCGCCGATTTCGCGTGCGGTGAATGCCGTTTGACCCATGGCTCGTACCAGATCGTCGACTGTCTGTATTTTGGCAAGGTCCAGCGGATAAATGGGAGTGAGACGGTCTTCCACCGGATCGTGCAAGATTCTTCCGGTCACACCCTTTTTCTTTGCCATTCGCCGTCCTCGCAGGTAATGTAGACCCCGCTCGATGCTCTCCGCACACATCGGCGCGCATTATTGATATTACAAGTCGGCCTGTAAACGAAAGAGGAATTTGACATTTTCTCTGTAAACTGATTCCACGATGAGCCGATACACCGCGATGCCGCCGAATAATTTCGGCGGACTTTCCGACGAGCACTCGCAGTACGAGACTTCACGCGCCGTAATTTTTCCAGTGCCGCTCGAGCGCACCACCACCTATCAGCACGGCACTTGCAACGGACCCGCCGCGATCCTCGCCGCCAGCCGCAACATGGAACTTTACGACGAGGAGCTTCAGCTCGAGCCGTACAAAGAGATCGGCATCCACACCCTGCCGCCGATCGACACAATGGATGGCACGCTCGATGAGGTTCTTACCGAGATTTTTACCGCCGGATGTGGTCTTCTCGACGACGACAAATTCCCCGTGACGCTTGGCGGCGAGCATGCGCTGACGCCACCGCTGATCTCCGCGTTCGCGAAGAAATACAAAAATCTCACAGTGTTGCAAATCGACGCCCATGCGGAGCTGCGCGACGAATATCAGGGAAATTCCACGAGCCATGCCTGCACCATGCGGCGAATCGTCGAAGTCTGCCCTGCCGTGCAGGTCGGTATCCGGTCGCTTTCGGCGGAGGAAGCCGCTGCGGCGCCGCAACTGCGCACGAAAATTTACTGGGCTAAGGACATCGCGCGCCTGCCCATGAAGAGCTGGATCGCGAAAGTGCTCGCAGATCTGAGTGCGAACGTCTATCTCACGATCGACCTCGACGGATTCGATTCGTCGATTGTGCCGGCCACTGGAACGCCTGAACCTGGCGGCCTGGACTGGCATCAGGTGACTTCGCTCGTCCGCGCGGTTGCGGAACACAAGAAAATCGTTGGCATGGATTTGGTCGAACTTTTGCCTCAGCCTGGCCAGCATGCTTGCGATTTTCTGGCCGCGAAGCTCGTCTACAAATGCCTGGGATATACTTTTTGTCAGACTTAGCTCCGGGAGGACCTACCGATGGGATTGGCCACGTGCGTCGCCGCTCTACAGAATCACGTGTATTTCCTGGGGGTTTCATCGCGCGGGCTGATCGGGTGGATCATCATCGGCCTGATTGCGGGATGGATTGCAGGGCTCATTACGCGGGGCCACGGCTTTGGATGTATCGTCAACATCATTCTCGGGCTTATTGGGGCGGTGATTGGAGGCTG
>JASHRI010000262.1 GCA_030037435.1 Candidatus Acidiferrales bacterium
CCACGATTCACCGTCAAAGCTCTCGTGAACGTCGGCTCGCGCGGGCCAGTTGCCGGTGCTGAGTCTAATGTCTGGTCGCGTCCAAAACATGTCAGGATTGGCGTTCGGATACGCAGGGGGTAGGCGAACAAGAAGGTCGCACACGCCCGGGCAGTAACAGGTCGGAAGAAGGAAATCATGAAGTGTGACGTGGATCCAGCCGCTCGCGTTTTTTTCCGAGAATCGATAGCCTTTCGATTCGAGATATTCGGCATCCGGGTCCGGTAGTAGTTGGCTTTTCGTCGAGGTATCCGACCTCGTTGCGCCTGGATTCAATTCGCGCTGCGCCGAGTAAAAATGAGTGAATTCCTTTAGGCGCACTTCCTGGCCGTCGTTTCGAATAAGTTTATCGTCCACCGGGCCCTGTTCTTCCTCGAAAAGGTCGTAGCCGTTCTTGACTTTTCCGAGGACATACAGAGCCGCACCCGTCGTCGGGCTGGGTGAGCTGTGTTCTTTTCGGTCGATATAGATTTTCACCGAGTGTTCGTGTTGCTGGGCTTGATTTTCCACGTTGTGCCTCCGATTGTCCGGGAGCGCAGTGCCCCGGGGAATTTGTCCATCGTGCGTAGTATGGAGCGCAACGCTCACATGGTCAAGCATAACGTGAGCACTGCTTGCGTTGTTGAGCGACCGGCCTTACACTTATTGCGTTTGGACGACGCTTGGCCCGACAGGAGGACCATGGAACCAAAGATGGCGAAAGAGGGGGCTCACCAATCGCTTGGCGAGTACCTACGGGCGCTTCGGGCTCGAGATGGATACGCTCTTCGGGCTGTTGAGGATGCGACCAAAATCTCGAATGCCTACCTCAGTCAACTTGAGAACGATAAGATCACAAAACCTTCCCCGCACATTTTGCACACTCTCGCTGAGTTCTATGGTGTTCCGTACGATGTGTTGATGGAGAAGGCCGGCTACATAAAACGTGCAGCGGCCGAGCCAAGCTCGCGGCGACGTTCCGGGAGACTGGCGGCATCTGCGTTAGGTGAACTGACCCGTGAGGAGGAGGAGGAATTGCTTAAGTATCTGGGGTACATCCGGCAAAACAGACATGAGCACAGGTGATGCATTATCGGTAGCGGTGGGGGACTACCAGGCCATTCGGAAAAGCGCGGACCGATTGCTCCGCGAAGCCGGCGCGCTTGGTAGATTCCCGACTCCGGTCGAGGACATTCTTAAGGCCGCTAGACTTTCGGTTGAGAGAGAAGCGTCGCTCGACTCGGGTTTCCTAAAACGAATGTATGGAAAGGCCAAGGGCGAGATCAAGCGTGCGATCGACAAGGTGGTGGGGTTATTTGACTCACGGGATCGCATGGTTTATTTGGACCTTACGGTCACACGCGAAAAACAGCGTTTCGTTTCCTTACATGAGACCGGCCACGGTTACTTACCCTGGCAGAAAGACCTCTACGCGATTCTGGAGGATGGAGAAAAGAATCTTGACCCCGAGATCGAACAGGAATTTGAGCGACAGGCTAGCGTCTTCGCATCAGAGGTTCTTTTCCAACTAGATCAGTTCCAGCGCGACGCGAGTGGTCTGCCGTTCGAGCTAAAGACACCGATGGCCCTTGCGAAGCGCTACGGTTCGTCAAACTATGCGGCTTTTCGCCGGTTCACGGGGACCAGCCCCCGAGCCTGTGCGCTTTTAGTCTTCGAGCAACCGGCATATGTGGTCGGCAAAGGCTGGGGATTTCGGCTCCGTCGATATATTCCGTCCACCTCTTTCCGAAAGTTCTTCGGCGAAGTGTGTTGGCCGACGGAGTTTTACATCGAGGACAATCCTCTTGCGAAGGCACTCCCGCTCGGCCGAAGGTTCACGAAGAGGTGCCGGATTGACTCGCCCGTGAGCGGTGGTTCTGAGCGCTTCTATCTGGAGGCTTTCGACAGTACTTATAACGTATTTGCGCTCGTCTTTCCCGAAAGCGAGCTTAAGGCCATAAAGGCAGCGAGTTAGTGCTTGACGCTCGGCATCCTTGACGTGCGTTTGGGCGCTGCTTGGGGAAGAGGCTCGCGAGGGCGGTGTGCCGTTCACGCCTTGGGGTTTCGCATTGATTTGGGCCAGATGCCATTTTTGCCGGGGGAGAGGATGCCATTGGGGTCGAGCGCGTCCTTGATGGTTTCGTGGAGGCGCAGCAGCGCGTGGTTGTTGAAGGAGTATGTGTTCATGATGTCGCCCATGAAGGTGATGTGCGTGCGATACTCGCCCCAACCGCGCGCGGCGGATTCCTTGATAAGCCGCCTGTAAATCTGGCGGGTTTGCCGGTTCTTCTCCACGTCGTGCACGATGGGGAAAAGATAAATATTCACGAATGCGCGCGGGAAGAACGAGAAAACCGGAAAGGATGCCGCCGCACCGCCCGGCGAACCCAAGTCGCGGTAAACCTGCTCAAACACGCGCTGCGATTCCAGCACGGCTTCTCCCGTCATCGGAATGATCGGGGAGAAACCGAGGTGTCCCACGGCGTGGGAGCCGATGATCGAGAAAATCTGAAGGCTCGGAATTCCGAACGGCACCGTGTCCACTATTTTGGCGAGTTGATCGTCGCTGAGCGGAAAGCGATACGACGGCCCGTCGTGAAATTGCGCTCCCGGAACCGCGGCAGAGAACTTCTGTTTCGCAAATTCCCACTGCGCCTCGATGACTTTAGCCGGGCCGTAAAAGGGCAAGCCGACGCTCCACGAGGCGATATTCTTTCGAGCCGCGTAGTCGTCGAGATCCTTGACCGAGCCACTGGCGCGAAGAGCGGCGAGTTCAGGATCGGGCCGCGCATACCAGAGCGGACTCGTCACGAGCGTGGTGGCCTGAACCATTCCCGAGTTCATCAGATAGGCATAAATCTCGACCAGGGGAAACAGATCGTCGTGCTTCGGCACCGTGACGGTTCCGTAGAAGTAGGCCTCCGGTTCCGGGAGCAACCAGATTCCCATCTTGGTGACGACGCCAAGATTCGACTGCGAAAACATGCCGTCGAGATAGGGGCCGAAGCCGTATTTGTACTGCTGCCACGTCTTCGAATTTGGAAGGGCGCCCATGCCGGTGCGTACCAGGTCGCCATTCGGGAGCACCACTTCGAGGCCGCAGACGGATGCGAAATGATCCCGCATGGGAGTGTAGCCGCCGCCGCGCTCGAGGGAATTGCCAACCGGACTTCCCCAACCCGGATCGGGCGGGTCGATCCAAACTTTCAGGTTTCGCTCGTGGATGTAGCGATAGAGATCGAAGTAGCTGACACCCGGCTCGACCAGAGCATAGTGGTTCTTGTCGCTAACCTCGAGCACGCGGTCCATACGTTTCAGGTCGAGGACCATGCTGCCGCTTAGGAGCGGCGCGGAACCGCCGTAGCCGAGGTTCTTGCCGGTGGAGATGGTCCACAGAGGAATCTTGTATCGGTTGGCGATTTTGACGACCGCCTGCACCTGTTCGACGCTGGCAGGCGCAACGGCTCCCGAAGGTATCGATTCTTCGTCTTCATGCCAAAGGGGCGAATAGGCATCGCGGTAGGTGTCGATGTCTTCATCGGAGGTGAAGACCCATTCTTTGCCGACGGCATCGGCGAACTGCTGCAGCGCCTCGGAGAAGGCTGTTGCCGTCACGCCAGGGGGAAGTCGCATGGCTTACTCCTCGACATATAGTTGCGCGGGGCCTAACGTTCGCCCCGATTGGTAGGCGCGAATACTGTCGAAAAATGAGCCGCGATGTCAAGCAGCATCGACCGAAGGGCCGATTCGGATTTGCGAGTCCCGAATCACTTCGCCGGACAGAAATGATAAAATCTGCGCCCATCGATGAAGATCCCTCCTGAAAAACAAAACTGGCGTTTGATGCGCGAGATGTTCACGACCATCGCGCCACGCTATGACTTCGTGACGCGCGCATTCTCG
>JASHRI010000263.1 GCA_030037435.1 Candidatus Acidiferrales bacterium
ATGGTCAACTTGGCTCGCCTGGTCGGGCCATCTCTCGCCGGTATCGTGATCGCCGCTTCCAACGAAGGCTTCTGCTTCCTGATCGACGGCATCAGCTACATCGCCGTGATCGCTTCGCTGCTCATGATGCGGTTGGACGCAGCCGCGATCAAACGCGAAGTCGCCTCAATGCTCGACCAACTCAAGGAAGGCTGGACCTACGTCTCCGGCTTCGCGCCGGTTCGCAGCATTCTCTTGCTCTTTGCGATTGTCAGCCTCATGGGCATGCCTTACACGGTGCTCATGCCGATCTTTGCCGGAAGCGTTCTCAAGGGCGGGCCGCGCACGCTCGGCTTCTTGATGGGCGCCGTGGGGATCGGCGCTCTCGTCTCGGCAGTATCTCTCGCCGTCCGCAAGACGGTCCTCGGCCTCGGCAAAATGATCCCGATCGCCGCCGGCATGTTTGGCGCCGCTCTGGTGCTGTTCTCGATGTCGCGGGTGATGTGGCTGTCTGAGTTCCTGTTGCTGTTCGCTGGCTTCGGCATGATGCAGCAGATGGCCGCCAGCAACACCATCATCCAGACGGTCGCGCCCGAGGATAAGCGTGGCCGCGTGATGAGCTACTACACGATGGCCTTCGTCGGCATGGCGCCGTTCGGCAGTCTGATCGCGGGCGCGCTCGCCCACGTCATGGGCGCGCCGCTCACCTTGACCATGAACGGCTTCGTCTGCGTTATAGCCGCCGCCTGGTTCGCCACCCGCCTCAAGCAGATTCGAAAGCTGGTTCGCCCCATCTACGTCGACCTCGGCATTTTGCCGCCGCTCGAACGCCTCGCCCCCTGACGCAGTCGCCGGGCGTCCCTAAATCTTCACCGTCGCCACGCCGCCGCCCTCCGCAAATTAATCGAGGAGCCTCGCACCGAATCCGTCCCCGAACCTCACGAAGATCACGTGTCCTGAAACTCCCCGCGAAAAACTATTTGCTTCCTTAGCCTGCCACTCACTGTACAATCCGCAGCGCCAAAAGCCGACTCCGGCTTCAACTGGACAAATTTAGGCTCTCGCAAACTTGTGCGTTCAGGAGGCACCACGATGAAGCTCACCTGCGGCGCCATCGTATCTCTCGTGTTGGGTGCGTCGATGTCCCTCGTTGCTTCCTGCGCCGCGAACCAGGCTGGATCGCCGGCAAAGCAGAAATCAGCGCGCGCCGATGCCGCGATCGCCTGGACGCAATATCAGGACCCCCTCGAGCACGCTTTCACTCTCGATGTTCCTCGCGGCTGGACCGTCAAGGGCGGAATGTATCGGCTCGGCTATTCCGACGCCCGCCCCATGGTCGATATGCATTCGCCCGATGGAAAAATTTCGATCCGCCTGGGAGACCTCAGCGTCCCGGTTTATACGGTTCCCAGTCAGTTCCATTCGCGCGAGGGCGAAGTCTACGACCTCGGCGCGCAGGGTCAGCTAATCGTCGCCAGATATCACACCGGACCGGAATTCGCAGCCTTGTATTCGCAGGCGCGCTTCAATAGTGTCTGCAGCAATCCTCAGCCGGACGCCTCCGCCCCCGAATTCACCCCGCCGAATTATTTGCCGGACGACGCTGGCGTAAAGCAGTCCTCCACAGGACAAATCACCTATCGCTGCGAATCAAATGGCGAGCCTCGCGTCGCATTTGCCTACGTCAAGACGTCGAATTACGGAGCCCTTTGGGCCGTGCCCGATGTCGTCAGCTACATCGCCGCTCCCGACGACGTTTCCTCCGCGCGCGATATTCTTCGTCATTGCGCTCAGTCGTTCCACATCAGCCCCGAATGGCTGCAATTCAAGGCTCGCATGGACGCCGAAGGCCTTGAGTATCAGCGCCAGCGCCAGGCAGGCCGAATGCGGCAGCTTCAGCAACAGCAGCAGGAGTTCGAGGCTCGCATGCAGGCCATGAAAAATCAGGCCAACGCGTTCGAGCAGCACATGTCGCAGGAGCGAAGCCAGTTTAATGCCATGGACGATGTAATCAACGGCGTCACGCCCACCACCGATCCGCTCACCGGCGAAACCCGCAAGGTTTGGACCGGAACGCAAAGCAACTACTGGGTCAACGGCCTCGGCCAGGTCGTCAATTCAAATTCCAACCCCGCCCCCAACCAAAACTGGCGCCACCTCCAAGTCACTCCGGAGTAGGCAAGATTTCCTCCCGGCATCCGCCGTAGCGCAGGCGTCTCGCCGGCCCCTTCGCTCTTTTCGTAGCGCCGCTGCGAGCGTTTCAAGCGTGTTGTTCGCGCCCAGCAGCTTCAGCGCGAACAACAAAAACGCGCCATGTTACTATGGAATAACCTTATTGTCAAGGGATAAACAGGATAATCAGCGGATTTTTCCGCTTCTAGGTGCCGAGCAACAGCCCCACTCGTTTGGAACGCGCGAGGATCGGCACTCTCGGAGTCAAGATCGCCTCGAAGGCCTGGTGCACCGAACGGACGTGCAGTAACATCGCGCGAGAGGACTCAGCATGAAATTTTCAGAAAGGATGGGACTTCGCGCGGTCAGGGCCGCGGCTCAGGTCGACTCCATGGACGACGCTTTGCGAAACCGTCTTTGGAACGTGCTGTCGCAGAGTTGCTGGAGAATGCCACGGAAGTACGATGAGCTCACCTACCAGCAGGACCTGCTCGAAATCTGCCATGACCTGTGGAACGACCATTTCAAAACACCGATAGACACCATCCCTCGCTCAAGCAGCCATGCCGTTGCCCAGCTTCGGAATCATTTCTTCGGTTGCGAGTCGAGCGAGGCCTACGATTTCTTAGAATTCGTGGTGACCAACCGTGCTTACTCGTATATCAGGGGAGAGTTAATTGCAGAATGCAATCGCGTTCTCGAGGAAGAATTGTCCGGCTATCGGTTCATCAGCGGGAGGCTCGCCCCCATTAGCACAAGGCAAGAAGTCGACGCGATCGAGCGGGCAATCGCCGAGACGGCAGAGGTATTCCCTCATGCCGCCGAGCACCTCCGAACCGCGATCGGTCTCCTCGCCCAGAAACCAGCGCCAGACCTCAGGAACTCCATCAAGGAATCGATCAGCGCAGTCGAATCGCTGTGCGTCGCGGTCACGGGAAAGGATAAAGCGACGTTGCCAGACGCCCTCAAGATGATGTACACGGAAGCTGAGCTCCACGGTGCTCTCCGAGTCGCTTTCGAGAAATTGTACGCGTACACGAGCGATGACGACGGAATCCGCCACGGATTGTTGAAAGAGGGCCGCCTCGAGCTGGAGGACGCCACGTTCATGCTGGTCGCCTGTTCGGCGTTCGTCAGCTACGTGACCGCTAAGCACGCGCGAAAGGGAAATCAACCGAAACGATGATCGAATGGCTTAGTGACGCCGCGACCGTGGTGAACGCGCTCGCGGTCGTCGTGCTGGTCGGAGTGACATGGTATTACGCGTCGGTGACAAGGAAGATTTTGGATGAGTCGAAGAAGATGCGGAAAGCTGCTGAGGACCAAGCAATATCTGCTGCTGCGCAGGCTTCGACGGCGAGGGCTACGCTCGAACACTTGCGGGAACAAATTGACGAAATTGAGGGCTTGGGGGTATCGATCGTGAGGGCGGCGATCGATAGCACTGTTCGCAGCATCGAAGATTGGAAGCGACGAGACATAAGAGGAAATTTCGCGCAAGCATACGCCTTCCCCTCGTCTGGTGATCTTATTCCCGAGAACGCCCACGTTGTCATAGAGCACGCGCGTAGAATCTCCGAGGAATGCATGGCCCTGCTCACAGATGCGTTCAGCGACCTTCGCTCGGCACAAGGGGAAATCGAATCGTTGAAAGCGGGTAGCGATCATCCAGAGCGGCGTCTCGGGGGCTTCAGTCCCGCAGAATATGACCCGGCCCCATTTCTCGCGAAGGCGTTCTCGAAGCTACAAAAAGCGCGGCAGTTCGTATAAAGCGAGTGCCCGACCTACGATTCCCGCTCGGGCTCGAAGTTGCCTTTGCGTCCTGCGTGAATCCCTTCGCCGGGTGCCCTAGAGATAGGTAGGACATGACGATGGTTGGACCGACAGCCGATCCGTGATCTCTCCGCGTCCTTTACTGGATAGGGGGCGTCACGAGCACCGTCATCGGTTCGTGGCCGGGTGCCCCATGCTCGGTCTGTGAGCGTGGGGCTTTTATATTCAGAAAAAATTGAAGCAATAGCCTGGATTGCTTCCAAAACGACCGGCTACGCCGTCAACTCTGGCCGCGCACGCAGCTCAGCGAGTAGGGCTCGTGCTTTTCTGTCCTGCTGGTCGTAATAACGAGCGTTGGTGAAATCGTGGTCGGCGATGGCGTGGATGAGCCGCCTCGATACAATTTCCAGATATCTTTCGGCGCCGGCCACATCTGAAGGGAAGGGGAGATCGTCACGCGATTGGATAGCGTCACCATGGAATACGCGTTCTCTCACGGCGCCTGCCAGGAGACCTAGCATCTCCTTGACAAAGAACAGAAGGACACATGCGACGCCACGGCCACGGCGTTCTGCCGCCGCCTGTTCGAAGACTGTGGCCATCTCGGCGCCGAACTGGGCCCGAAAATCGGCTGGATATAAGGCAAGGCCCATGGAATATGCCCGGCGGAGCGAAATATGGCGCAGCCGCGCCGCAGCTATCCTCGTTACTTGTTTCATTCGGTCCAATTCCATTTCAAGATGCCTCCGTCCGGTCGCCGTCAAACGATACGCTTGCTTCTCGCGCGACGTGTCCTCTTGATTAAATCGTTCGATCCAGCCATCGTCCAGTAGGCGCCGAAGAGCTCCGTAAAGCGTTCCCGTCGTCACCTCGACTCGGCCTTGGCTGAGGTCGCGGATATCCCTCATGAGCGCGTAGCCGTGTTGGGGTTTGCTTGCCAGGCTTACCAGGATCAGCAAGACCGGCTCAGTTAGCGGTTTGACCTTGCTGTGTTGCTCTGCGACATGTCGCATTACGTAATATTAGAACGATATGCCGCGGCTGTCAACAGAAAGCTAATCGTTCGTTTATTCTGATGGGTGCCGCGTGGGGTCTTCCTCACCGCCTCGAAGAGTGTGGCCCAACGTTCAGCTTTCCCCGTTTATTTTGAAAACTTGAGAGAGTCGAAGAATTTTTGAATGTTTTTCGAGTCCGGCCGTTGGCGGTCAGTATCTATAACCATCAACGCAAACATCCGCCGCCCAACCGCAATTAGCCGCATGTCCATGAGTGAGTTTCCCCGTGCGTGGACTGCAACGTCCCGAGCGGGATAGCCATCAACCTCGATATTTCGTTCGTTGACTACGGTGCCTTGAACGCGCGAGACACTACCTTCTCGAGCAGAACTTAGCGCGTCTTCAGCCGTGCCGCTTGCGAGCCTTGGGTCCTCGAAATAAGAACAGGTATAAACAGTGTCCCTCCTAGGTTGGGCAGTGATCACATCAACTACGGCCGTCCCTCCGGCGGCCAACTGGACCGGGCTTTCGCTTGCTGCAGGCTT
>JASHRI010000264.1 GCA_030037435.1 Candidatus Acidiferrales bacterium
GCAGGTGAAGCTCACTCGTTCGCTTCCAAGCGGCAGCGAGTTTGTTTCCTATATCGATGCCATCGGAGAGCTCGACGGCGAGCGGCGCATCATCGATTGGAAGACCACCACCAGCCGCTATCCGGAGGAGCCCATTGGTCTTCTGTCTCTTGATCCACAGCTGATTTGCTATTCCTGGATGAGCGGCATCCGCGAAGTCGCTCTGGTGGTGTTCGTCCGCAAGCGCTTGCCGGAGATTCAATATCTCAAAGCCACGATCACCGAGGCACAGCAGCGAGAATTTGGCGAGTTGGTCGAATCAGCCGTCAGCCAGATCGAAGCCGGCCAGTTCCCACCGCACAGCGGAATTCGCTTTCCGATGAACGGATGCACGAGCTGTGCCCACTTAGGACTGTGCCTGGGGAACCAAACCTTAGTTGAAGCACAGCTCACGCGCCAACCCGGAGCGAGCGATCTTGATTGGCTTGAACATCTTGACGGCTAACGGGCATCTGCTGATGCCGCCGAAACTCAATCGCCGTCGCGCCCTGTTCGTGCTGGCCAAGATTGATGACATCCTGGCCTGGGAGCAGGGCACAAATCACGAACGGGATGCGAGATTCGTCGAGCTCGGGCGCTATCTGTGCGAAGTACGAGCGGGGCAGTACTGGCGGCTCGACAATCTCTCTTCCTTTGACCAGTTCCTGGAGCAGAAGTTTCCGGAATCGCGGCGCAAGGCCTACTACTTGATGGCCATTCACGAACGGCTGCCGCGGATCCCGAAATGTGATCTCAAAGAGGTCGGCTGGACAAAGGCCACGGAACTCGCGAAAGTTGCTCGACGGGAGGGGCAGAGGTTCGAAAGTGCAATCTGGTTGCACAAGGCGCGCTCGATGCAGACGGCGGAGTTCAAGCGGGAGGTGGAGAAACATCTCACCGGGAAGGAAACAGAACCCTGGGAGCTCTTGTACTTCAAGGTCTACAAGAGCCAATTGGCGGTGATCGAACAGGCGCTCGAAACGGCTGGGCTAATGCTCGGCGGCGATAAAGCTCGGGGGTACTGTCTTGAAATGATCTGTGCCGATTTTCTGGCCGGGGCGGGAATCGAGAGCCAGTCGCCCGAGACCATGCTCTTCGCTCTGCATCGCCTCTACCGGCTACTGCCGGACTCTTTGAAACACAGATTTAGCGCAGACCTGCGGCGTTCAGCGTGAGCGAAATACGCCAGAAACGTCCGCGACGAAAACTAAACCGTGCGGCATACACGGAGCTTCACCGGCAAGTTCTGATGAGGGATGGCTGGAGGTGCCAGCAGTGTGGTAGCGGCACTAATCTACAAGTGCATCATCTGAGGCCGCGGAGCAAACTCGGAGATGATGCGGACGACAACCTCATAACACTCTGTGCCGACTGCCATCAGGCGGTCCATTCCGCGGGAACAAGGAACCGAGTTGATTGAGCTCCGGACCGAGCAATCCGCGGCGCCTGCAAACAGTTAGGACGAGGCACCGACAGCACGGACGACGGCCCTGAAAAGGTGCCGAACCGACTGCGATTGTAAGCACCCTCCGGATTTCAATTCGAGATGACTATCGTTTGCGTCGAGCTGCGCGGAGCGCCTGCACCTGCGATTAGGCTGATAACCGAACCATCGATCGATGACGACGCATCGACCTCTCTTGTCGATCACACAGATGGGTGTTCGGCTTGTCGCACATGTCCGGCCATTGCCCGGACATAGTAGCCTTCCATCTGTTCGGTCAGTTGATCCCAGGCCAGTTGGCGTGCCACTCGGCGGCAACCTTCTTTTAGTCGGGCGTAGAGCGCCTGGTCTTCGATCAAAGTCCGTAGCGCATCGGCCAAGGCGTCGCGTTGTGGAGAGATGACCAGGCCCGCCTCGCCAGCCACCAGCGAGGAGATGCCGCACGTATCCGAAATGATGACAGGAACGCCGCACGCCATGGCTTCCGCGGCGACGTTGGCGAAATTCTCGTAGCGAGACGGGAGGACAAAAAGATCGGCATCCGCCAGTGCCGCCGCTTTTTCCACGTCGTACAACGGGCCGGTAAAGATCACGCGCGATTCGACACGACATTCTCTGGCGCGTCGTTCGAGGTAGGAACGGTATCCTGTCTCTCCCTCCGGCCCGGCGATCACCAAATGCCCCGATTCCGGGCAGACGCTGGCAAAAGCTTCGATCAAGATGTCGGCGCCCTTTCGTGGAATCAGCCGGCTAAGAAAAACGATCAGCGGCTCGTGAGGTGAAATGCGCCACTTCGCGCGAAAATCGCCGCTGGGCGCCCTGGACTGGTAGAGGTCAACATCTACGCCGTTGTAGCGGACGACGAGCTTATTAGAAGCTATACCATCCTGGAGCAGCCCCTCGCGTTCCATCTCGGACGTGGCGACAATTTGCGCCGCATTCCGGCAGAATGCCCGGCCCAGGCTCCGATGCCAAAAAGCCTTCAGTCGAAGGTTCCGATCGATGGGACGATACATTCCCATTGGCTCAATCACGTACGGTATTTGTCTCCGCCGACAAGAACGGCTGACAGTCGGGCCAAAGAGGTCGTAGAGCCCGTAGAAGTGAACCAGGTCGAACCCAATGAGGGCAGTGCGGCAAAATGATAGCACACGTGGATTCAGAGTGAGCGCCCGGTAGTGGCCAACGGTAGGGAGATAAAAGACCTCGACCCCATCGTCCGGTAGGCGCCAACCCCATTCGCACCGCGCCGGGATTACAGGCAGACCGTCGCGAGCGGCGAGGCCTAGGTCGGCCGTCAACACGGTCACCTGATGGCCGCGGCGAGCAAGGCCGCGAGCCAGAGCACGCACCTTAACAACGGGTCCGCCTCCTTCGAGGAAGGGGAAATAGGTCTGGACAACCTTCAGGATGCGCACGAACCAACCGCCTTCAGGCCTCACACGCGATTCTGAGCTTCCGGAAGCTGGGCAGCCGTCTGGCGATCGCGAGCGGACTTATATTGCCGACAGGATTCGTAGATTCACACCAACCTTGCCAAAATTCAGGATTCCATTCAAACCCTGTCGAATTCATTGCGCACGAATCGGCCGAGGCGTGCTCAGGACGCTTCGAGATGGTAACGCACCGGGCGGGAACGATGCGATGTTTCATTCAAGGATGCATTCCGCGAGGACGCTCTCCAAATCGCTCCGAAAAACATCTAATTGATGCTTTTGGCGTACCATCTCCGCTCCGGCCCGGCCAAGCCGCCTGCCAAGGGGAGCGTCCGAGAGCAAAGCTGTCAAAGCCGTTGCTAATCGCTGCGCGTCGCCTGGCGGGACAAGCACTCCATTGATTCCATCTTCGACGAGGTCGATCGCGCCTCCGGCTGCCGCCGCAACGATCGGTTTTGCAAATGCCATCGCTTCGAGGAAGACCAAACCGAAACCCTCGCCGGCGCTGGGCAGTGCGAAGATCTCGGCGCTTGCATAGCATGCTGCAAGTTGCTCGCGCGAGAGAGCTTCGAGAAAGTGCACGCGATCGGTAAGACCGAGATCGGCGGCAATCTGCCTAAGACGCGAAAGATCGTCGCCGGTTCCTACGGCCACGAGATGTAAGTCAGGCACGGCAGGACGAAGCTGCGCAAGGGCCTGGATCAGATACTCAGTACCTTTGTACCTTTCCGAAGCAGACCAGCGGCCGACGGTGAGAACGACCCGGCCGCCGGGAAATCCTGATGGAAGAGAGAGACCGGCGGGCTCGGCAGCAAGCCGGAGGAAATCCGGATCGAGGGGCCACGCGAGCTTTCGCACGCGCTGGGGCGATATGCCTTGCGTTGATATTAGCTTTTGCACGGTGTCGCGGCTGGGTGCCAGAACCAATGTCGCGTGGCGGAGGGCAGAACGCCGGTAACCCGGGAGCGAATTCCAAACTTCGACACCGTGAGCCATCACGATGGTCTTTACTCCGGACGCGAACGTCTGGACGACTCGCGCCGGGACCGCAAGATGGGGGTGAGCTGCCAGCAGCACGCACTGCCCGCGCTGTGCAAAAGACCGAGCGCGCATGATACCGGCCAGCGTGAACCGCAATTTCGCTCGTCCAAATCCCGAAAAGGAAAGCTTTGCTCCCGCCACTTCGAGGTCGGACACCTCGCCAGCATCGTTGAGGCTAAGGAGCTCGTCCGCCCAGCCGCGTGCGATGGCGATTTCGCGAAGGGCGGCGGCTGTCATACGCCCCGCCTGTTGCACCCCGCCGAACCCAACAAGCTGCGGAAAAAGTCCCAGGATTTGAAGCGTTCGCGAGACGGGTTTGGAGGCGCCGCCGACGCGACCGAATTCCGGCGAACTCATAGCTCCTGCGCGATCGTTTGGGACCGGACCCGCGCCTTTTGGCGCACGATGGATTCAAACAGGGTGGCAAGTTCCCGGCCGTTGCTTTCCCAGGTGAGCGAGTTGGTCGTTTGCGCAGCTTTCTCCCCGAGCCGATGACAAAAAGCGGGATCTTGAGATAGCTGGCGGATAAAAGCTGCGAGCGAAACGGCATCCCTAGGGTCGTCGAGTATCAAGCCATCCAAGTCGTGGGTGACGATCTCGGAAACGCCGGCTTGGCGCGAGACGATAACCGGTAGACCACAGGCCATCGCCTCCGCGGGCGGCAGTGCGAACGCGTCCTCAAGCGACGGGGCAACATAGGCGTCCGCGGCAGCATAATAAGCCTCGACATCCTTTCGCGGCGGGAGGAGTCGAACCCTGCCATCCAATTTCGCTTCGGCAATCATGGATCGAAACGGCGCTGGATCCTCATTTCCAACGAGCAACAAATCGGTGGGCAGATCGCGCATCATCGACAGCGCCTCGAGGAGCACCCGAATTCCTTTGTTATGCCAATCGTTACCTATCAGGAGAACGGTGAAGCGGCCTGGAGCGATACCTAGCTCAGCTCGTGATTCGTGACGGAGTTCGAGACGGCGCGAAGGATTGAAAGCGTGATGGTCTATTCCCGCATACAGCGTCAGCGACTGGCGCTGCCGGCCAAAGAGGCGCTCGACTTCGCTAGCCGTTTTGCGAGCTACGTAAATCAAAACAATCCGAGGGTCCGCGTAGAGCCGCCGCTCGAGGCCGGCGACGAGCCTGTAATAGAGGCGCCGATGCAAGATGGGGGGCCAGAATCGCACAGGATTTCGCGCGAATCGCAACTCTGGAAGCATGCGGCGGAGGAATTCCTCAAAGACGATGTGTACCGACATCACATCAGCGTCGAGGCAGTTGATCCCCGGGCTGAAAACGAGCTCGTGATGCAGACCGCGCACTCGGCGGTCCCACAGACGCCACAGATGGTTTGCGGAAAACCACCAGACAAAGTTGAC
>JASHRI010000265.1 GCA_030037435.1 Candidatus Acidiferrales bacterium
CTTCGATGCTGTCGAGCAAGACGAGCAGGCCTGCGGTCGCCGAATCGCGAGCTGCGAGCAGATCTTCGAGTTCGACGGCGGGCTTGGCGGCTGCGAGCGCGGCAATTCCCTGATGTTCGCGCGTGCCCGCGAGGCGGTCCACCTGCTGGCGGTCTTCAAAACGGACCGGCACGCCATGAGATTTCGCGAGGCGCACGATGGACTCGACGCGTTCGCCGTGGCGGCCACGCGCAATCACGATGCGGTCGAGCGGGCGGTTGGCCGTGAGGGCTTCTTCCACCGCGCGGAATCCAGTCATCCAATTCATGCGGTTTTCGATTGTGGCGCGCGCACTAGTGGGACCCGACGGTAGCAATGGCGTGACAGGCAATGGCTTCGCCGCGCCCGATTTCGCCGAGGCCTTCGTTGGTTTTCGCTTTCAGACTGATTTCGTCGGCGGTGAGGCCGAGAACTTTCGCGAGGGCCGCGCGCATCGCGGGAAAGTGCGGGCCGAGCTTGGGGCGTTCGCAAATCACCACCGCGTCGACGTGTACAACGCGCAGGCGGCGATCGGAGAGCAATTTGCGCGCGTGTTCGAGGAACTGAAGGCTCGACGCGCCCTTCCATTTCGGGTCGGTATCGGGGAAATGCGTGCCGATGTCACCGAGAGCGCCGGCGCCGAGCAGCGCATCGCAAAGCGCGTGGCAGAGCACGTCGCCATCGGAATGGCCCACGGAACCCTTCTCGAACGGAATTTCGATTCCGCCGAGCATCAGCTTGCGGCCCTCCTGCAAGCGATGCAAATCGTAGCCGATGCCCGAATAGTTCATCCGAGTGGCCTGTTCTCGGGATTTTTCGGGGCCGATCCACGACGGCTCATTCGCCGCCACATCATGGAGATGAATACCCAAACGGCAATCACCACGACGGCTGCTATCAGATCGACGAGCCAATCCGGCTGGCGGCGCACGCTGGGCTTTTCGGCCATGTGCCAAAGGACGACCGCGACCGCGATGAAAGTGACCCAGTACAAAATCGTGCGGAGTACGGCCGGCATGCGGGAGAGCTGCGGGTCATTTGGCATGATGCTCATGGCTTCGCTCCGCGGCGTTCCTGATCGAGGTAGAAGCGGGCGATGTCCATATCGGCGGGGCGCGTGATTTTCAAATTGCGCTCGGAGCCGAGGACGACGAATACATCGTGGCCGAAGCGTTCGACGAGAGCGGCTTCGTCGGATGCGGTGATGTCGTCCTGCTGCGCCTTGCGGAAGGCATCGCGTAGGAGCGGATAGGAAAATGCTTGCGGCGTCTGCGCCAAGACGATGCGCTCACGCGGAATCGTGGCGGAAATCAGAGCCACATCTTCGGGCAGACTGGCGCGCTTGACTTCTTTGACAGTGTCGATCGCGGGAATGCCCAGAATCGCGGCACCGCGCGAGCGGGCTTCGGCGATCAGGCGGTCGATTTGCGCAAGCGTGACGAAGGGACGCACCGCGTCGTGGACGAGCACGATTTCGGTGGATGGATCGACTTGCGCGAGAGCGTTGGCGACGGACTGCTGGCGCGTCTCGCCGCCGTGGACGACGCGTGCGGGACGGCCGAGAGCGGCTTTGGCAACCATGTCCTGCAGGGCAACGATGTCGTCAGAGCGCGTGGCGATGAAAAAATCGCTGATCGCGTGGCAGGCGGCAAGGCGGCGAAGCGTGAAGACGATGAGCGGCACGCCATCGAGCTCTAGGAACTGCTTGGGGAGATCGGCGCCCATGCGGGTGCCGAGTCCTGCTGCGGGAACAATGGCGGCGATTCGGCTCATCGGAGGGCTAGCAGTCTATCGCAATCGAGGCGCGCGGCGCGAGGGGCGCCGCGGTTCGTTACGAGCGTCCCGCTTCGGGGTAAAGCGGGCGCGGCGGACGTTCCGCGCCGGAGATGGGTGTGGGAGGCTCCGCGGCAGCAGCGGGCACCGAGTTGCGCGCGGATTGCTCGCCGCGTTCGTCGTAACGGCCGAAGATCATTTTGCCGGCGGTGGTCTGGTGGACGGAGGTCACGTTGATATCGATGGTTTTGTTGATCATTTTGCGCGCGCCATCGACGACGACCATGGTGCCGTCGTCGAGATAAGCCACGCCCTGGTTGTACTCTTTTCCTTCGCGCAAGATGAAGACGCGCATGGCTTCACCCGGCAGAACGACCGGCTTGAGCGCGTTGGCGAGCAGGTTGACGTTCATGATCTCGATTCCCTGCAGCGTGGCTACTTTGTTGAGATTGAAATCGTTGGTGACAACCTTCGCGTCGTAGCGCTTAGCCATTTCGATCAGTTTCATGTCGACGTCGGCGATTTGCGGGAAATCGTCGTCGGCGATCTGGACGTCGAGGTGCGGCATCTTCTGAATGCGCTGCAAGACTTCGAGACCGCGGCGGCCGCGCTGGCGCTTCAGTGGGTCAGCCGAGTCGGCGACGAGCTGAAGTTCGCGCAAGACGAATTGCGGGATGATGACGGTGCCGTCGATGAACAGAGCCTCCGCGATATCGGCCACGCGGCCGTCGATGATTACGCTGGTGTCGAGCACCTTGAACGAGTGCTTCATGCTGCGCTCGCTGCCGAACAGGCCGCCCAGCGCCTGCAGGTTGAGCATGTCGCCCTTATTTGCGCCGAGGACCAGGCCGATGTAGGTCATGACCAGGAAAATCGAGAGGCTGAAGAACGAGCGCGTGGCCTCGGGCATGGTGGTGTGCGTGAAGATCAGTGAGGTGAGATAGGCGCCGAGAATGCCCAAAATCGATCCGCAGGCGGCACCAATCAGGCGGCGCAGACTGGCCTTGCGGAGACGAACTTCAAAAAGGATCACACCGACGGCAAAAAGAAATCCAGCGGCGGCACCTGCCTCTTTGGTGATGCTAAAAGGACGGAAATGAAAACCGGCGACAGTGCACACCAGGGTGAAAATGAAACGGACAGCTAACATGTCCCAGAACGTGCCAACGCTATCGTGCGAAGTGCGGGAGGAGATTATCGGCTTGATCGGCATAGGCTCCACGGCGGCCCCCAATTGGGGTGGCGTGCTTGCAGGCTTAGGCATGGTTGCACCTTATGAATATATGAATATATGACTCAAAAAAATCCGATAACCGAGGTCCTCTCTCCCGGTAACTGTTGAGGACATGCCTGCCCGCCGGTAGCGGGAGGTCACGCATGAGCAGGATCTGGTGGGTAGTATAACACCGGGAACGAAGCGGGAGTCAACCTTGGGCAGGATCCGGTACTGGGTCGGTTTGAATCTTAACTGCTTGTGTCACGATCAAGAAGATTCAAACTGACCCGATACGCAGGATTCAGCTAGAGGTAGTAGCGGGGCACGCGGCGGCCAAGGGCGCAGAGCAGATCGGAAGTGACCGTGCCGATTTCGTGGGCCACGTCGGAGACGTGAATGGCGGCGTCGCCATCTTTGCCGTAGATCGTAACGACGTCGCCCAAGGTGACGTCGGGAAGATCCGTGACGTCGAGCGTGGTCAAATCCATTGAAATCGTGCCCACCAGAGGCACGCGCCGGCCGCGAATCAATGCACAGCCGCGGTTGGTGCGCTGGCGGAGGATTCCGTCGGCGTAGCCGGCGTTGATAACAGCGATGCGCGAAGGCCGCGCGGTGACAAAGCGCCCGGAGTAGCCGACCGGCTGACCGGCAGGCAGATCACGAAGAGCGATGATTCGCGCGCGCAGCGAGAGGCATGGCTCGATCGGCAGCATGCGGCGAACTTCCTGTCCTTTTTGCGGCGGATCGAACGACTGGTAGTAACCGTAGAGAATCGCGCCGGGACGAACCATGTCCGCCCAGGTGCTGGGCCG
>JASHRI010000266.1 GCA_030037435.1 Candidatus Acidiferrales bacterium
TGTGGCTCTCATCTCCGCGACGATTCCGCGTGAGCGCATCGTCCTCGCGCAGACGCCGCAGGCATTCTCCTATCCCCTTCTGCGCGATGCCTTCCGCAAGGCCCAGCAGGATGACATCACCGCCTCCGACGAAGCCGCTCTCGTCGAGCGCTTCGGCCACGACGTCTTCGTCGTCCTCGGCTCCGAGCGCAACCTGAAAATAACGCGCCCCGCCGATATGGACATCGCCCGCTTTTACCTCGATCAAGAACGTCGCGGGGCGAAGCCATGAGCATCATGCCGAATCAGTCGCCGCGATCGGGCATGTCGCCCGCCGCCCGTACGGTTCTCTTCTGGGCACTCCTGATCGCACTCGCCGTTGTTTTGTGGCAGAGCCGCTCCGTGCCCGGCACCCGAAGCCGCAGCGAAGCGCTGGATCTCATCGCTGCCATCACCGTGATCGGAGTCTGGAGCGGAGTCTGGGTCCTGGGCTCGCTTCTCTCCCAGAAATTCAGGCGCAACCCGCCTCCTAAGGATCCCCCGAACAGGCCACTCGGATGAACTACTCAGGCATCGGCTACGATTTGCATCGCTTGCAGGAGGGCCGCAAGCTCATGCTCGGCGGAATTGAAATTCCATTCGAGAAAGGTTCCGTGGGCCATTCCGATGGCGACGTGCTTTGCCACGCCCTTTGCGACGCGCTGCTCGGCGCCGGCGCTCTCGGTGACATCGGCACACATTTCCCCGATACCGACCCGAAGTGGAAGGGCGCGTCCAGTCTGCAGTTCCTCGAGCACGCGCGCAAATTGCTTTCCGATCGCCGTCTGCGCGTCGTCCACGTTGACGCCGTCGTGATTTGCGAACGCCCCAAGCTCGGCCCACACTTTCCCGCGATGCGCACTGCCATCGCGAAGGTTCTCGGCCTCACCGCCGACGAAATCAGCCTCAAAGCTAAAACTAACGAAGGCCTCGGCGAAATCGGACGCGGCGAAGCCATCGCCTGCCACGCCATCGCTACCGTCGGGTCCCACTAGTGCGCGCGCCACAATCGAAAATCGCATGAACTGGATGACTGGATTCCGCGCGGTCGAGGAAGCACTCACGGCCAATCGTCCGCTCGACCGCATCGTCATCGCGCGCGGCCGCCACGGCGAACGTGTCGAGTCCATCGTGCGCCTCGCGAAATCCCACGGCGTCCCGGTGCGTTTCGAGGACCGCCAGCAGGTGGACCGCCTCGCGGGCACGCGCGAACATCAGGGAATTGCCGCGCTCGCAGCCGCCAAGCCCGCCGTTGAACTCGAAGATCTGCTCGGCGCCCGCGATTCGGCATCCCCGGGTTTGCTTGTCTTGCTCGATAGCATCGAAGATCCGCGCAATCTCGGCGCCATCGTGCGTACGGCGCTCGCCGCCGGAGCGCAAGGCGTGGTGATTCCAGAGCGTCGCGCCGCGGGTCTCACGGACACCGTCGAGCGCGCTTCCGCCGGAGCGCTCGAGCATCTGCCCGTCGCTCGCGTGAAAAATCTGGTTCGTGCCATGGAAGAGATGAAGGAAGCGGGCTATTGGCTCGTCGGCCTCGACGAGCGCGCGCAAAAAAGCTACACAAACGCCGATCTTCGCGGCCCGGTCGGCATCGTTTTCGGCAGCGAGGGAGAAGGCCTGCACGAACTCACGCGCAAGCGCTGCGATTTTCTGGTCTCAATCCCCACCACTGGCCCCGTTCGCTCGCTCAACGTTTCCGTCGCTGCCGGCATCGTTCTCTTCGAAGCCGTCCGCCAGCGCTCCAACAGCAAGCCGCGCTAGCTCCCACTAGCCCTGCGCCAGACCCCCGCGTCTATTGCAGATGGCCGAAGTGCAGTTTGCACGTCATCGGCATCCGCACCTTGCCGCCCGATTCGTGTCGCGCGAAATACCCTTGCAATGCCCGTTGCATCGCCGGGAATCCAGGGTGTCCCGGCTGCGGTATCACCGAAAGCGACAGCACATAACCTTCCAGTTGGTCGTACGTCATTTCCTCAATATCGGGAAACTGTACTTCGTGAATCTCGTTGTCGCCGAAGAATTGCTTCGCGGCCAATTCGATGTCGTACCGTCGCCGCAGCGGCCCGTAGTCGATCCCGTGCTCACGCAAAATCGTTTGAAATTCCTTGATCGACGGCTCAGTCCGTGTGTGCGGTCCGTGGCTGGCCAGCACCACCCATCCGCCCGCGCGCAGGATACGCACGAATTCGGGGCGGCATTTTTGCTGGTCGAACCAGTGCAGCGCCCGGCCCACGCCGACGAAATCGACGGAATGATTTGCGAGCCCCGTTTCCTCCGCGGTTCCGTCAATGCACGTCAGTTGCGGATAGCGCTCCTCCAGCTCCTCGCACACCGCCCGCATGTCCGCATTCGGCTCGACGGCGAACACACGATTGCCATTTTCGAGAAAAACCTCCGCCAGCATCCCGGTTCCTGCGCCCACGTCCGCCACCGCCGATTCGGGCGTCAACCCGCACCGTTCTTCGAGCACCGGGACGATTTCGCGCGGATACCGCGAGCGGAATCGCCGGTACGCCTCCACGCGACTGCTAAATCGCTCCGTGGGCTTGGCAATAAATTTAGGAATCGCGGAAGATTCGGGTGACTCGGGGTCCGAGGGAAACTCGGGTTCGTCCATCTCTGGGGGCCGCCTCTCCGGCACACTCTAATTATGAGACATGTTCGGCGCAAATTCGATGGCGCCAATCGCGGGTAGTGGGTCAGTTTGAATTTTCTTGATCGTGAGACAAGCAGTTAAAATTCAAACTGACCCAGTACTCAATCGCGCCCTAATTCCGTGCAACGTTCGCGCAGGGTACAATCCGCCTTTTATCCGAGGAGAACCGTTTCTGGGAAGAGCCAATGCCGCGATACTTCGGCGCGCTGACAATTCTGTTGCTGCTTGGAATGGTGTGGACCCGAGTGCTGTTGATGAAGCGCCGAAGGGTAAAAGCGATGCATTTCGGCAATATCGACAAAAAAGACTTTCTGATTCCGCCCTTTGCCCTCTTCTACTTTTACATCGTCTTCGCCGCTGCGTTTCATTGGCCTACTGTAGCCAGGCGGGAACTTCTCCGGTCGGGACTCGTCTGCTGGATTGGAGTGTTTTGCTGCTTCGCAGGACTTCTTCTATTGGCGCTCAGCCTGGTTTCTTTTGGAAAAAGTTTTCGGATCGGGATTGATACCGACCGTCCCGACGAGCTCGTCACGACGGGCGTTTTTGCCTACAGCCGCAATCCGATCTACGTGGCCTTTGCGTTTGTTCTGCTGGGTGAGTTTCTGATCTTCTCGAATCCGCTGCTCTTGATCTATTTAGTGGCGGCGATCTTGCTGTTCCATCGGCAGGTATTGCGCGAGGAGGAATTCATGCGGCAGCACTATGGCGCGGAGTATTCCGACTACTGCACCCGGGTCAGAAGATATCTTTAGTCAGCCCCCCTTGGCTCCAGCCGATTATTTGTCGTACTTCAGCAGCGAAAACACGTCCACGCCGGCCAGCTTCGACCGGCCATTGAGGAAATTCAGTTCCACAGCGAACGCCGCACCCACCACCTCGCCACCCAGCTTTCGCACCAGGCTCACCGCCGCCGACGCTGTGCCGCCCGTCGCCAGCAAATCATCGCAAATCAACACATGCTGTCCGCGGCTCACAGCGTCTTCATGAATTTCCAGAGTATCGCTGCCATATTCAAGCTGATAGGTCACCGATGCCGTTTTCCAGGGCAGCTTTTTCGGCTTCCGCACCGGCACAAATCCTGCTTTCAGCCGGTACGCCAGCGCGGGACCAAAAATGAATCCGCGCGCCTCGATTCCCACCACCACGTCTACTTTGCGGCCCTCATAGTGGTCGCAGAGTTTGTCGACCAGAGAATGGAATCCTCTCCCATCCTTCAGCAGCGTGGTGACGTCGTAAAACAGAATTCCCGGCTTC
>JASHRI010000267.1 GCA_030037435.1 Candidatus Acidiferrales bacterium
CCGGCTCCATTGCCGCGCCTGCTCGCGGTGGCAATGTGATCAATGCTTTGACCGGCGCTTGCGTGAGCTGGTGCGACATTTCCAGCAGCGGCCGCTGCGAGCGGCGCGGCCAGATCGATCGACCCTCGATTCCATTCATATTCTTTGCTCACGCTGACGCGGCCTGCGAGTTCTTGTCCCGCCATCGTCGGCAGCGCGCGAGCCTCGGCGATCAATTGTTCGACTGGAGTTTCGTCGGTCGCGATGATGCCGCGGAGCGCCCCCACACTTCGCAAGTGCCTCACGAGGGCTCGCGTATCGATGTCCCAGATCACCGGCACGCCATGCCGGTCGAGATACGCCTGTGCGGATTCGGTAGAGCGCCAGTTAGAGGCGAGGTGTGAAAATTCACGGACCACCAGTCCCTCGATGTAGGGCTTGCCGGACTCCTCGTCGTCCCGATTCGCTCCCACATTGCCGATATGGGGATACGTGAGACACACAATCTGCCCGGCATAACTGGGATCGGTGAAAACTTCCTGGTATCCCGTGAGGCTGGTGTTAAAAACGACTTCGCCGCCTCGGCGGGTGCGAGCACCCGCCGCGCGGCCGTTAAAGACTCTTCCGTCCTCTAGCGCGAGCGCCGCGCGTCCTGCGAGGGCCTCGTTCAGTGTGTCCTCCAGAAGATTTCATTTCGACGCCGCATTGACCGTCGAAGATGAGGTCAGCGAACCAAAGTGATCTACGGGCCAGTAGGCAAACACCGCCTTGCCGTAAATGTACTGGCGCGGCACCGGACCGAACACGCGCGAATCGTTGGAACTATCGCGATGATCCCCCATCACAAAATAGCTGTCGGGCGGAATTCGCCGGGGACCAAAACTCGACCCATCCAGATAGGTTGACGGAACGTACTGGTCTGGCAGTTCCTTGCCGTTTACGTAGACGTCACCCGCCTTGATCTGAATTGTTTCGCCCGGCAAACCGACCACGCGCTTGATGAACGACTTCGAGCGATCCAGAGGATACCAGAAAACGACGACGTCGCCGCGGTCGATGGGCTCGAAGCGGTAGACAAATTTGTTGATGAAGATGCGCTCCTGGTCGCTCAGCAGAGGGTTCATGCTGGTTCCCTCAACCTTGACGGGCTGGTAGAGAAAGATCATCACCACAACGGCGAGGCCGAGCGCGACCGCCAAGTCCCGCGTCCAACTGCGCAACTCGCGCCGCACGTGCGACGCGCGCACGCCCTCTGATGGATTGCTGGAATCCGGATTGGAAGCGTCCTGCATGTATCTCTGTTTACATTTATACCATGCCAATGCAACGGCGCGGAAGAGAAAGGCTTACGAAACACATGTGCCCAAGCTTCGACTGGCGCTACCGGCTCGCCACCATTATGCAGCTATGCAGCGCGGATCATTCCCTACTTAAAGCATATTCAACGATCGCCATAGCGGCGATCACGGCGGTTTCCGTCCGCAGAATATTTTCGCCAAGCGAAGCTTCGCAAAACCCAGAAGAGCGCGCCGCACTGATTTCCTCGTTCGTCCAACCGCCTTCAGGGCCGATTGCCAGCGCCACTTTGCCACTTGTTTCCGAGCCTGCCGATTGCGCCATGGCCCCCAAAACATCGCGCAATGGTCGAGCGTCGCGCCGCTCCGAAAACAACACCTTGCATGTGACGGCCGATTGCGCGAACGCCTTTGCGGGGCTCGCTATCCTGTCGTCCGCGCCGCCGTCGTCGGTGTTCGTCACATTGCCCACGGGGACACGCAGCGTCGGCGGACGCAATCGGCGAGACTGCTGAGCGGACTCTGTCAGAATCTTTCTCCAGCGATCGCAGCGCTTTCGGGCGGCGTCGACAAGCGCCATGTCCGTGCGGGCGGCCGCTAGAGGCACGATTTCGCTTGCGCCCAGCTCGGTCGCTTTTTCGAGGCACCATTCAAACGCGTCGAACTTGACGATCGAAACCAGAAGCTCAATGTGCAACGCCGGTTGGCTGGCCGGAATGGGCTCGACCAGCGCGAATTCGACGCTGCTTTCACCGCGCTTCGCAAGCCGCAAGCGCTCAACGCGCCCGAGCCAAACCCTCTCGCCGTCGCTCAATTCGTAGAGCTGCCCTGGTTCGGCACGCAACACGCGCCCCAAATGCTCCGCCGTGTCGCCTCGCAGCATGGCGGAATTCCCCTCGAATTGTTCAACGAAAAATCGGCGCCGCATCGGACGATTCTAACCGTCGGAACACTGGATTTCCAAAGCCGGCTGGTGGAAATAAAAGGAAGCCACGGCCGAAGGGCAAGGAGAATGGACCGACGAAGAGCCCGTCTCAATTAGCCGAAGATGTCCTTTACTTTGTCGAAGAAACTTGCGGAGCGTTCCACCGGTTTATTGTCGATTTTGATCGACTGCGCGAGTTGGTCGAGCAATCGCCGCTGCTCGCGCGTTAGCTTCGATGGAGTGTCCACACGCACACACACGTAGAGGTCGCCCCGTCCACCGTGCGGATTGGGGAGTCCCTTGTCCTTCACGCGAAACAGTTGACCCGACTGCGTGCCCCCGGGAATCTCGAGTTCATCTTCACCGCGCAGGGTCGGCACACTGATCTTCGTACCGATCGCAGCCTGCGGGAAGCTGACCGGAATCGTGCAGTAAAGGTCTGCGCCGCGCCGCTCAAAGAACGAATGTTCCTTCACTTCTAGGAAAATGTACAAATCGCCCGCAGGGCCGCCGTTCATGCCCGGCTCGCCTTGTCCCGCCATTCGCAGTCGCGTGCCGGAATCCACGCCCGCCGGAATTCCCACTTCCAGTGTTCGCTCGCGTTCCAAACGCCCTTGTCCACGGCATGCCACACATGCCTCGCGAATCACGCGTCCCGCGCCCTGGCACGCTGGACAGGTGCGCGTAATCGAGAAAAATCCCTGTTGGTAGGCCATTTGCCCGCGCCCGCCGCACGTGCGACAAGTAGTCATACCGCTGCCCGGCTTGGCGCCGGTACCCCCACACGCCTCGCAATTCTCATGTCGTGCAAGATGAACTTTACTCGTGACGCCCGAGGCCGCTTCCTCGAAGCTCAACGATATGTCGTATCGAAGATCAGCGCCGCGTTTTCCGCGTGAGCCTCGTCCGCGCCGGCCCCCGCCGCCGAACGCTTGTTCGAATCCGAAAAGGTCGCCGAGGATATCGTGAAACTCTTCGAAGATCGTGGAGTTGAAGCCGCCAGCCTCGAAACCCCTGCCGCCAAGCCCGGCGTGCCCAAAGCGGTCGTAGACGGAGCGCTTTTGGGTATCCGAAAGCACACTATAGGCTTCGCTTGCCTCGCGGAAATTCGCCTCGGCTACCGTTTTGTTGTCCGGATTGCGATCTGGGTGCCACTGCAGCGCGGCTTTCCGATAGGCCGACTTGATTTGCTCAGCCGAAGCCTCGCGCGTCACACCTAGAACTTCATAGTAATCTCGTTGCTCGCCGTTGGCCATTCCTGCCGTGTCCCTTCCGAAAGAAATTTGCGCAGAGTCCGTCGGTCTACTACCGAAGTCTCAGTTTTCGCGCTTCAACGCCCGAAGCGATTTGGACTCAGGCGCGCTCGCTACACGAACCATCGCCGGCCGCAGCACTCGATCGTGAAACAGGTACCCTGGCTGCAACTCTCCCACCACGATTCCCTCCGCATGTTCTTCGGTTTCGACGCGCTCGATCGCGTGATGAAAATGCGGGTTGAACTCCTGCCCGATCGCTTCGATTCGAACCAAGCCCTGCTTCGCCAATGTTTCCCACAATTGCCGCCGGATCAGTTCAAACCCTTTGTGATATTCCGCGTAAGTGGGATCCTCCGATCCTGCCAGAGCTCGATCGAATGCGTCGAGCACTGGAAGAATTTGTTCCACCAGAGACTCGACGGCGCGATGCCGTTCCTGCTGGCGTTCCTTTTCAACACGCTTGCGAGAATTCTCGAAATCGGCCTGCCGCCGCACGAGCGTGTTCATCAATTCCTGTTTCTCAGCGGTTAGTTTTTGAATCTTATCGGCCAGGGCAGCGACGCCAGCTTCGTTCTCTCGATTCGCGGATTCTGGATCCGCGTCAGCGCCTTCAAGGGGCCGCTCATCCCGAGATTCGCCGGTTCCCTCGGACCTCTTGCTATTTTCTTTCTCTCTATCACCCCGCGGCGCCACGACGTTCAGCTCCCCTCTTGATTCTCCGAGAAAAATTGCGCCATAAAGGCAACGGCTGTAATGACGCGCTCGTAGTGCATGCGCATCGGCCCAACGATGCCGAGCGTTCCCTGCACGGCGTCTCTTGACGAATACGACGCGGATACCAGAGCGAGATGCTTGCCCGCATTTGACATCTGATCGAGCCCCAGTTCCACGTGCACCGGCTCAGGCGCTTCGATGCAGCCGCTCAGCAGCGTGATCAGGCGATCCTTTTCCTCGATCGCTTCCAGCAACTCGCGCAATTGGTCCTGGTTCGTGAATTCCACCGCCGCCGCGATCTGCGCGGCGCCTTCCACGTACACTTTCCGCTCCGCGCTGTCGCCAAGCACCGCCGGATCGCATAGTATCAACGCGTCACCAGCGAGCTGGCCGTAGCGTTCTCGATCGCGCTCGACCTGCAGGCGCAAGTCCGCCCGCATCCCTTCGAGCGTCCAGCCCGAATAATGGCGGTTCAGATAGTCGGCCACGCGGTCGAGGTCTTCTTGTCGAAACGATCGCGTGGGACGAATCAGCTTGTCTCTAGTTGTCCCACCCGTGATCACCAGCACCACCAGCACACGCTGATCGGGTACCAGCAGAAAGCGCACGTGCTCCACCACGCTGCTTGCGAGCGGCGGCGAGATGAAAATTCCCAGCCCGCGCGACACCGCCGACAGCACATGGCTCGCGCGCTCCATCACCGCTTCAGGTGTCTGCGCTGATTCCAGCTCGCGCCGGATCCACTGGCGGTCCTCCGGACTCGCCGTGGCCTGCGCCGCCACCTGCTCCACAAAATATCGGTAAGCGGCCGCCGTCGGCACGCGCCCGGCGGAAGTGTGCGGCTGATACAAGTAACCGCCCTCCTCCAAGTCAGCCATCACGTTGCGCACCGTTGCGGGACTCAAGGGCTCCGCATGGCGCTGCGCGACGCTGCGCGACGATACCGGCTCGCCCGTCTCGATATACGTGCGCACCACGTCGTTCAGGATTTGCTGGTGCCGCTTGTGTTGTAAGACAGTGGGAGTCATCAGCTCGAAAGCTTTCCTGCTGCACTGAGCCCTGCGCGAAGCCAGAGACAACCCTCGACAAAAATTCTAAACGGCGGCGCACCTCGCGT
>JASHRI010000268.1 GCA_030037435.1 Candidatus Acidiferrales bacterium
GCTGGCGAACAGCATGAACCCGCCGCAGATGGCGATTCCGAACCCGGTCCAATTCCAGGCGAAGAGCGCGTTTGAGAGTTCGGCTGCGGTGTTGCGCTTCTTGCCGAAGCCCAGGAGACGGAAGTCGAGAGCAAAATTGGTTCCCAGCCACAGAGATAAGCCCGAGAAATGGGTCCATTGCACGAACGGATACGCCCAATCGGAGCCGCTGATTGACAAGGCCCAATGGGTGTTTTCCAGCCATTTCGCGAACGACATCAGAAAACTACTCATTGCTTTGAGCCCTCGCTTCCCCTTGCTTTTATTAAGAGCAGATCACAGCGTTGCGGCCTGCTGAACTGAATCCAGCGATTAGCCGACGCCTGAGATGGCCGGTACTTCCACGGATACCAGAATCGCTCCGATCCAGAGGACGATGGAGATCAGAGCGACGAGCTTCGCGCCGATAGGCATGGAGTGCGATTCGGGGCGCTCCCAGCTAGGAACTTTCCATTGGACAGCGATGCCGAAGATCAACGCGACAATGATCCAGAGTACTTTCACTTGGAAAACCCAGGAGCGGCCGAAATCGGGGGCATCGCTGGCAAACATAACGAAGCCCGAGACGAGTGCGAAAGCGAAGCCCACCCACGTCCAAGGAAAAAGGTCTTGGGCAAGCGAAGTGACCGTGCGATTGCGGGCTGCCACACCGAGAATGCGAAGATCGACAATGGCAATCGAGCCGACCAGCAGCATGAAACCGGCATAGTGGCAGACTTCCATCACGGCGGACAGCACAACGGAGCTATTGATGTAAAACAGAAAAGGGTTGTGTAAAAGCGCTTCGTAGAAATGTTGCATGAACGAAATTCCCCCGGGGCGTCAGTAGCCCCTTCCGCGCGACGGATCATATCCGGAGCCAAACGGCGGTCCTTGTAAAATCCGCGTAAAATCTTTCCTAACCGCGGATTCAATCGCCAGAAGGCCAACCCACCGACGAAATTCCCCCGCGCGGATAGTACATCCGCACATACCGATGTCAACGATGTTTCAGAGGTCGCCAACGCGCTAAATGAGGCCGATTTTCAGGGTGATGGGGCACAACCGGGAAGCCAGTCGCAAGTGAGGCGCTCTATCTAACTGAAAAGATTGGCTCCCCGGGCTAGATTCGAACTAGCAACCCTTCGGTTAACAGCCGAATGCTCTACCGTTGAGCTACCGGGGAGAAGCTGCATTCGCGCGAAAGCACCGGAAAAAGTGTAGACGACGTGTAGGTCGCAGTCAACGCGCGTGCGTTCGGTATAGTGGGTCAGTTTGAATTTTGACCCCTCGCGTCACGATCAAGAAAATTCAAACTGCTCCACTACCGTGCGCTTGGGCAAGGCGGCGTGCGACACTGAGGGTGGCGAAAAAGGTGATTGGACGGGCAACTTGGGCGTTCTATTGCAGGCGCTGAGAGGTGGAGTCGTGCCCGACGAGGTTGTCGAAAATCGCCAGCACATGCTGCCGGTAGCGGACAACACGCTCAAGAACCGAGCGAAGCTTCGGTTCGCGGACGGTTTCCTTGTCCCACTTCGCAAGCACAGTGGGCGGTACTTCGATGTCGCGGCGGAGCTCGTCGGCCGAGTGGCCGCGCAGAAACAGGCCGTAGAAAAACGCCGCCTCGCGCTGCGGGAACTGGAAGTCCTGCGAAGCTTCTTCGACCGGATTGGGTGCCGTCGCCATCGTAGAAAACCGCAGTTTACAGATTTCAATGCCGCCGTCAAGGGTTCACGGCGCGTAAGGATACCCTCCCGGCGGTCAGCCGCATATTGTGGTCCTAGCCCTCCGTTAGATTTTCGCCACTACACCTAATAACCACTCTAAGTGTTTGGTCCGGCTTGGCGTTACGCTAGGCAACCGAGGCGGGCGGGACTATGAAGAAAAACGTCGCAATCCTTGTGTTCGGTGCAGTACTCGTGTGGGCGTCCGTCCCCTCGCCGCGGCAATCTGCCTGGGCTCAGAGCTCGAACGTGAGCGATTTTCAGCGTGAAGTCGACCAAAATCCGGAGGTAGCGCTATCGGCGGATCAAACCATGGACGCGCCGGACATGGACCCGAATCCGCATATGTTCATGACCGATCTGCAGCCGCGAAACAGCGCCGACGACCAGAGAGCGCAGGAAATCCTCGACATCCTGAAGAAATCGATCGCCAAATATAAAGATTATCGAGTCGCGCTCGCCGACGGTTATCAGATCTTTCTGCCCAAAATTCCACAGCCGATCTACCACTTCACGAACTACCGCAATGCGTTCACCGCGGCATTCGTGTTTAACCCGGCGCATCCGACTTCCCTGCTTTATCGGAAAACCAAGAACGGCTATGAACTGGCCGGAGCCATGTTCACGGCGCCGAAGAACGCCACCGAGCAGCAGTTGAATGACCGGGTTCCGCTGAGCGTGGCTCGCTGGCATGAGCACGTGAATCTTTGCCTGCCGCCTAAGGGGCCGCCGACTCAGCGGGTCGACTGGAAACAGTTTGGACTCACAGGCTCCATCGCCAGCCAGGATGCTTGCGTCGCCGCCGGTGGCCGTTGGATTCCGCAAATTTTCGGCTGGATGGTGCACGTCTACCCGTTCGAAACCGACCCCGATAAGATCTGGTCACGCTAGCGGCTGAAATAAGTCGCCGCACAATTCCGGGCCACGTCCATGCGGCGGCCGGCGATGGCGTACCGGACCGATTTCGAATAAGCTTCACGCTCACGGCATGTCACACCTCACTCTTTCCATCGCACATCATTCTTGGCTTCCAATCCTGAGTTTTCTGGTCACTTATTTTCTGATTGCAGTGGAGAGCGGACGCGGCAGCCACCTGGACCGCACAGCCGCGGCGTTTTGCGGTGCGGTGGCGATGGTGGTGGCGGGGGTTTTAACTCTCGATCAGTCGTACCAGGCGATCGATTGGAACACGCTGATTTTTCTGCTGGGCATGATGATCCTGGTGGCCCATTTTCAGGTGTCGGGATTATTCGACTGGATCGCGGTGCACGTGGCGCTGGTGGCGCGAACGCGCTTTCAGCTTTTGGTGCTGCTGGCGTTCACCGCGGGGATTTTGGCGGCATTCTTTGTGAACGACACGATCTGCCTGATTTTCACGCCGATCGTTTTGGTGGTCACCGAGCGGCTACAGGTGCGGCCTGTGCCATATCTGATCGCATTGGCTACGTCGGCGAATA
>JASHRI010000269.1 GCA_030037435.1 Candidatus Acidiferrales bacterium
TGTTCCGATTGGCGCCAATATCCCCGAACCTGCTTTGAATCCGAGAACGGCCCCCATCCGCGACGAAAGCACAAGAACTGTCGCGGTGTTTTGCCTGAGCGATCCTCCGAACGTGCAGCGCGAAGTGGCGGACATAAGTTCAGCGATTCAATTTCTGGCGCAGTACGACTTTAAGACCAAGCTGATTTTCCTGGGCAGAGGCACTGCCGAGGCAAAGGAACTGATTGCGAGCGCGAGCCGCGGCACCGCAGCAGAGATCGTCAATCTGGGACTGCAAAGTCCCGAAGACATTGCGGAAATTCTCTCAGCGTCCGACGCGATGCTTTGCGTGCGCGGAACCCTGTATCCTCGCAGAGGAAGCGCGATTGCGGGAATCGCCTGTGATCTTCCGATCGTTGGCTATGGCAATGGCCAGCGCATCTTCCCGATCGATGAAGCCGGCTTAATGCTCGCGCCGTATCGCGACCGCCATGCTTTAAGCGAGGCGCTCGTCAAAGTGCTGTGCGACTCGGAATTGAGATCACACCTCCGCACTCGCAGCAGGGAAGCTTGGCGACGATATTTCTCATGGGACGGCATCGCAAAGCAGCTCATTCAAACGCTGGGCTCGCCATGAGCAAATGCATAAAGCTCGTGTTATATGCGCACGACTCTCTTCCGTCGGTTGGTGGTGTTCAGAGGATCGTGCTTCATTTGGCTCGTGGAATCGCTGGCCGTACCGCATCGTCGGAGCAACCGTGTGGCTTTGAGGTTACACTGGTCACCGAAACTCCGGGAACGCAAGAAGAGGATCGTCTGCTGCCATTTCGTGTTGTTCGCGAGCCGGGATTTTGGAAACTCGCCGGACTTCTTCGAAAATCCGACGTTGTACATCTTGCAGGACCGGCGTTATTGCCCCTGTCGATGGGTTTGCTGCTCGGAAAACCTGTGGTCGTCGAGCATCACGGTTTCCATTCAATCTGCCCGAACGGGCAACTGCTTTATGAGCCCGACGAAACACCATGTCCCGGCCACTACATGGCAGGGCGTTATGCGAAGTGCGTGCAGTGTAATGCAAAGTCTCTAGGCTTCTTGCGCAGTGTCCGCATGTTTCTGCTCACACCCTTCAGGCGGTGGCTCAGCAATCGAGCGAGCAGGAACATCACCCCAACCAAGTGGCTCGAGAACTTATTGCATCTCCGGCGATCGAGAACCATCGTTCACGGCATTTCGCCTGACGCTGGAACTCCGTCTGCCGAGGCATCTGTCTCCACATTTGCATACCAAGGACGCCTCGTATCCACCAAAGGCGTCGGGGTTCTGCTCGAAGCCTTCCGGCGGCTGTGCCATGAGAGGGAGGGGCTATGCCTGACGATTATCGGAAGCGGCCCCGCAGACGCATCGTTGAGGGCAACGGCTGCAAAAGTAAACGGCCACGTGGAATTTCTCGATTACGTTCCCGAGGAAGAACTGCATCGGGCGCTTGCTAAGGCCGCTACCGTAGTGATGCCGTCCCTGGGTGGAGAAGTTTTTGGACTGGTGGCTGCGGAAAACATGCTTCGCGGGAAACTTTTGATTGTCTCTGATTTAGGCGCATTACATGAAGTGGTGAGCGACACGGGATTCGTTTTTTCCGTCGGAGATGCTTCCGCACTCGCGGATCGGATGCGCCGGGTGCTTGACAATCCCTCGGAAGCTGCCGCGATGGGCCGTGCGGCTCGAGCCCGCGCTATGCAAGCGTTTAGCATGGAGAGTATGATCGAAGCGCACGCTGCGACCTATCGGGAAGCGTTTGTCAGGAAGGGTGGTTGACCTCGATGCTCCCCTCGAGAGCCAATTGATGGAGGGGCTCGCACCAAGCTGCGTTAAGACGCTCATGCGCGCTGCGGTGCCCCGGTCCCTGGGCAATTGGCTTCGCTTCACATCGAAATCGTCCGAATGGTTTTGGGATTCCGCGCGCGGTTCGCGCTGGGTACGCGGCAAGTTCTTCAGTTCTCGCCGGACTGGAGCATGGTTTGTCATCCTCGCCTATTCAAGGTCACCTTCCATGGCGCGTCCGGGACAGTAATTGGAGCGTGATCTGCGGATGTTGAACACGCGCATTCCGGCGTTGAAGGGTCAGGTCTGGATTAGCCTTGCCCTGTTTGGATTGGCTCTCTGCTTGGCCTGGGAAATCGGGGGCAGGATTGTCGCGGGTGATTTTCGCGAACTGGAGTTCGCCGCACTGGGTTTTGTCGCCTGCGCCGTGGCTGTCGCGATGCTCAGGAATTGGCGTGCAGGATTTTATTTCTTCCTTCTTTGGTTGTTGTTCGAAGATTTCGTCCGGAAATACATGGGCAACGCAACGTTGCTCTTCTTCGGCAAGGATGTTCTGCTCGCCCTGGTATATATCGCGTTCTACATCGCGGCCAAGCGAAGCGGAGAAGGAAAACTTCGCCCTCCTTTCCTGTTATTCCTCAGCATTTTTTTCTGGCTCGCCGTGCTGCAGGTATTCAACCCGAATTCTCCTAGCATCCTCTACGGTCTGCTTGGCTTGAAGCTTTACTTTTACTACATCCCGCTCATGTATTTGGGCTATGCCCTGATCCGCAATGACGAGGATTTGCGCAAGTTTTTGTTGTTCAACGTCTCGATCGCCGCTCTGATCGGAGCACTTGGAATCGCTCAGGCCATTTTGGGCAATAGCTTCCTGAATCCCGCCACACTCGCTCCGGAGCTGCAAGAGCTGGGCGATCTGGAAAAAGTCACTCCGATATCAGGACAGATGTTTTCGCTCCCAGATTCCGTTTTCGTCAGTTCGGGCCGTTTTTCGGAATTCCTGATCCTGGCGGTTATCCTCGCGCTTGGCGCGGCTGGTTACATTCTGTTGTCTTCACGCAAGGGGCGCAAGATCGTGTTTTTCGCGATCGGGACTCTGGGTGTCGCGACCTTGATGAGCGGCTCTCGCGGCGCAGTCATCTCCGCGTTGGTTACTGCCATAGCGCTTTCGGTCGCTTTTATTTGGGGCGCGCCGTGGCAACGCCAGCAAGGCCATCGCTTGATCAAAACCATTCGGCGGTCCTTCATCGTCGCCACATTGGGACTAGCGGCACTTATATTGATATTTCCTACCGCGGCGGGATCGAGGGTGGCTTTCTACGCCGAAACCTTACTGCCGAGTAGCTCGGGATACCAGATCACGAATCGAACCTGGAACTATCCGATCCAGAACCTGTTGGGAGCTCTGTCGGAACCGCATTGGATCATTGGAAACGGCACTGGCGTCGGCTCACTAGGAACGCAATACGTCGCCAGGTTGCTCGGACAGCGCTCCCCGGACGTCTGGGTTGAAGAAGGCTACGGCGACATGATCGTGGAGATGGGCATTCTGGCGCCATTCTTGTGGCTGCTTTGGACAGGCGCCCTTTTGTACTTCGCATGGCGCGTGGTGCGCCGGCTGCGCGGAACGCGCTTCTTTCCGATCGGCATCGCGATCCTGTGGTATGCATTTTGGCTGCTCTATCCGCTTACGTACGGAGGTCTGGAGTCCTACGAAAACTACCTGAACAACGCCTATCTGTGGCTGCTGATCGGAGTCCTCTTTCGTTTGCCGGATCTAGCTTCCAATTCGGCAGTTCCGCTTCCGGCCGTTGCCTCGCGATCGTCGGGCACGGATCGAGTGGAATTCTGATGCGGCCCCGAGAAGCAATTGAAAGCAGGAATGCGCAGGAAGCCAGGGCGCGAATAGCTGTTGTTACACCGTTCCTCGATAAAACCCACGGCACTGAGCGGATCATAGCCGAATGGATCGCGCGGCTCACCCCAGAATTCGAGATTCATCTGTACAGTCAGCGCGTCGAGGACATCGACTTCTCGGGCATTACGTGGCATCGCATCCCCAAATTTCCTGGCCCCCACCTCGTCAACTTTGTCTGGTGGTTTTCCGCAAACCATCTGTGGCGTCTGTGGGAGCGCCGAGTTCGCGGTCTGCATCACGAGCTCGTTTTCAGCCCGGGGATCAACTGCCTCGACGCCGATGTGATGTCGGTACACATCGTCTTTGAGGAATTCCTGCGCCGAGTGCTTCCTGAGTTGCGGTTCGCGCGAAATCCGGTGCGATTCTGGCCCCGCATCTTGCATCGGCGCCTCTATTACCGACTCGTCGCCGGCCTCGAGCGGCGGCTCTACGCGGACCCTCGGATTGTTTTGATTTACGTAGCTCGCAAAACCTCTAGCGAAGTCGAGCGCCTCTTTGGCCGGCAGCGCCAGTCGCTGAC
>JASHRI010000023.1 GCA_030037435.1 Candidatus Acidiferrales bacterium
GCCGTCGCCATCAAATAAACAAGCTTGCCCACCTTGGCTTTCAACGGTCGGCCTTTTCGCCTTAGGTTTAAATGTAGCGCCGCGGCCTTCAGCGCGGCACGGCCGCTATGAGTTCCCGCTCTCTTCGGTGCCCTTGCATCTCCATTTCCGTAGGGGCGCTGCTCGCTGCGTCCACCTCACTGCTGCAAAAGCGAATCGAAGAAGCCCTTCAGTACCGGCCACGAAACCACGTTGCTGATCGGCGCGAAGCTGTGCTCCTTGTATGTGATCACAAAGGTTGGCGTCCCCGGCATGCGAATCTGGTAACCCATTTCGATGTCCTGCACGATAAACCGGTCCACTTGGCAAGGATGGTTCACGCCGGTCATGGGATCGGCGGCATAATCCATGGCCTGCGGCGCGGGCATCGCGCTTCCCTTCATCACCGCCTCTACGCGCTTGAAATCCGCGGCCGGCATCGACGCGGCGATGAACTTGCCGACGTTTCCGTCCGCGCCCCATGCATCCTGAGTGTCGTAAAGAACAGCTTCCGCCGCTCCGAACTCCCCAACTTCAGCGCACGCATTCGCCCAGCGCGCCGCTTCGCCAGAATATCGATGCTTTTCCAGCGGGTAATCGCGGTGAATCAAGTAGACCTTCCCCGACGCGACGTATGTCCGGATCATTTCTCGCAGTGTCTGATCGTAAAACGCGCGGCAACTGGGACACTCATAATCGCTGAACACCTCCATCTTGATCGGCGCGCTGCTCGTGCCGTACGCCTTGTATGGAACGGGAGCTGCTGTCGAAGTCTTCTTACTTTGAGGCGTGTTCGGCGTCGCGCCCATCGTCCCCGCCACAAAAAGACCCGCCATCAGAATCGCGGCCGCATGCCAGACCGCCCGCCGTACGCCGATCCGCTGATTCCGCCCGTTAACCGTTTCGTGCGAATTTCCCTTCATCGCCTTCCCCCTTTAGCTAGCCCGGCTGTCCAGTCGAGCCGCTACTCTGTCAGAAACGGAATTGCCGCAGCCACAGTTTTGACCACAAGTTTCAATGTCGCCATTCGAGGGTTTCTAATCAGCGGAAACGTCGGATCGAGCAAATGCCGCCCGATGTCGTCAACGCCCTCGTGCGTGGATGCGTTGGACAGCACCACCACGCCCGTCCGCGCTTCACCGTCGAATCCGATGAACGATCGATAGCCTCCAGTTCCTCCGTTATGCCACACGACCTCCCGGCCTTTCTTGGTCAAAATGTGCCACCCCAGCGCAACTTCGCGCCCAGCCGTCCCTGTCCTCCGCCGGATACTGAGCATCGTAGCCATTGCCGAAGCCAGTGGGCTCTCCATATACCCGAGATTCGCCGCCAGAAACGTCAGCATGTCATTCGCATCCGACAGCAACTCGCCCGCACCCGCGGTCGCAGGCCTGTGACTCCAGTTGGCTGCTGGCCGCAGTAACGCCCCGTGTCCCACCGCAAGGCGGCGCTTCATCTCGGCCGTTAATTGGCTGCGCGTGCTTTTCATGCCGAGCGGATCGCAAATCCGCTCCTGCACCAATTTTCCGTAATCCATTCCAGCTCGCAGCGCCAGCGCCAACCCAAGCAGACCCCCGCCCAAATTCGAATACTCGTATCTCGTGCCGATATCCCGCGTCAATCTGTAGCTCGACAGAAATTCGTAGAGCCCGTCCTCCCTATAATCCGCGTATGGATTGCTCCTGCTCCGGTAAGTCAGGTTCGTTGGAAGTCGCGGCAGCCCGGACGTATGCGTCGCCAGATCGACCAATGTGATTTGTCTGCCGCCGCGCTCGGGCGCCTTCACGCCGCTGGGCAAATATTTCACCACCGGATCGTCGAGCGATACTTGGCCCTGCTGCGCCATGTCCGCCAGCAGCAACGACGTAAACACCTTCGTGATCGAGCCAATCTCGAAAATTGTCTCGCCGTCTAGCGGACGCGAACCGCGTTTATCCAAATGCCCATGCGCCACCACCCTCCGTCCCACCGCATCGATCGTGCCCACCACGATGCCCACACTCCGGTGCATCGTGTCGATCCGTCGCGCTAGAATCTCGAGAATCTTCTCGTCCGGTGGCATTGCCGCCCGATCCTCTGCTCGCCCATCCACTTCAGGCATCATTTCGCGCCTCATCGCGCCTGCAGGCCTGCATTGCGGCCCCCTTTACCATGGGTGCCAGTAGCGTCAGTTTCCTATCGTAAGTACGTACCATTGATGCTAACATATGGCGTTTTTGTTGTTCGCGCCGCAGCTGCTGGGCGCGGACAATGCGCTGAAAGGCATCCAGCAGCACGCACCCTCGGTGTGTCTGTGCCGCACGCCGAGATAGGAGACGAGAGCGACGTCGCTGAGCTGGCGGCTCATGGAAGGGATTTTAGCTGTGCCTCGCTCAGTCAGCGCTTGCCCTGAGCGAAACCGAAGGGCTGCTACCGCTTGTCTAATCGAAACTCCCTTTCGATTACAATCGAGCCTAAGTTATTCAAAACATTCATCGACGGTCCGTTCTAACCGGAACTCCCCCACACGGTTTGGCGAAGAATCGGCGAAACATCCCAGCTCGCCTCGCTACGGTCGGATTTCGCGATCTTGCGTGTCGATATCACTCGAGGCGCATTTGCAGCCCTCTTCCCGCCTGCGATATGCTTTGCCTCTCTTTCATTCACAGGAGAGCCCTAGATGCTGGTCGTAATGCAATCGCATGCCACCGACGAGCAGGTTCGCGCCGTCTGCGAGCGCATCGCCCAGTTGGGCCTCCGCGCCCATCCCATTCCCGGCGCGGGCCGCACCGCCGTCGGCATCACGGGCAATAGCGGCGCGATTGACACCGGTTCGCTCGAATCGATGCCGGGAGTCGCCGAATGCATTCCGGTCAGCAAGCCCTACAAGCTCGTCAGCCGCGACGTGAAGGAAGAAAATTCCCTGGTTCGCGTGCCGGCGCCCGCAGGCGACGTCATCTTTGGCGGAAAGGACGTAGGCATCGTGGCCGGGCCATGCGCCGTTGAGACTCGTGAGCAAGCGCTCACCATTGCGGAGCGCGTGCGCGCCGCGGGCGCCCGCCTATTTCGCGGCGGCGCTTACAAGCCGCGCACCTCGCCGTACAGCTTCCAGGGATTGGCCGAAGAAGGGCTGAAAATCCTGGCCGAGGTTCGCGATCGATTTGGAATGGGCATCGTCACCGAAGCGGTAGACAACGAATCGCTCGATCTGGTCGAGAAATATGCGGACGTGATTCAGATCGGCGCGCGCAACATGCAGAATTTCTCGCTCCTCAAACGTGCCGGCCGTGCACGTAAGCCTGTGCTGCTGAAACGCGGCATGTCCGCTACGCTCGACGAGTTCCTGATGGCCGCGGAATATATCGTTTCTGAGGGCAACTACAACGTGATTCTCTGCGAACGCGGCGTCCGCACGTTCACCGATCACACACGCAATACTCTGGACCTAAGCGTGATTCCAGCCGTGCAGCGTCTGAGCCATCTCCCGATCGTGGTGGACCCTTCGCATGGCACCGGTCGCCGCAACAAAGTTCTGCCGCTTTCGCGCGCCGCCGTCGCCGCGGGTGCGGACGGAATTCTTGTGGAAGTACACCACGATCCAGACCGGGCCCTTTCCGACGGCCCGCAGTCCATTCTTCCCGAGGAGTTTAACGTGCTGGTCACCGAAGTGCGCGCTATCGCCGCCGTGCTTGGCCGCACGGTGAATTAACTGCCGCCCCGGCGCGCTCGTCACACAGATGAAAATTCGACTCAATTACCGGCTGGTGATCGCCCTCGTCGTTCTCGGCTTGGTGGGTGCAAGCGAGGTGGCGATGGAGCTTCGGCCTTCGTTTCTCAGGCCGGGCCAGCATCTCTTTGCCTACGTTGGAAACGCCGGCGACGGCACCGTGACTGCGGTCGACCTCATAAAACTTTCGCCGGTCGCAACAATTTCGGTGGGCGCCGAGCCCAGCGGAATCCGCGCGCATCCCACGCGCAAGGAAATTTGGGGATTGAGTTCGGGCGGCGGCTACGCCTGGGTGCTGGATGTGACCACCAACAGCGTCGTCGCACACATTCCGGTCGGGTCCGCTCCCTACGCACTCGACTTTTCGCCGGATGGCTCGCGCGCCTACGTCGCTGCTTCGAGTTCGAATACATTGGTGGCAATCGACTGCGCGACGCGAAGCGTCGTCGCGCGCGGGCGCACTGGGCGCCGCCCATGGATCGCGCGCGTCTCGCCGAATGGCAAGTTGCTGGTGGTATCAAATCGCGACGATGCCACAGTCTCGCTGTTCGACGCCGAGTCCCTTGCCCCAGAAGGCGTAGTGCCCGTAGCGCCGGACCCGGAACAGATCGTCATCATGAAGGACAATTCCAAAGCATTCGTCACGTCGGGCGCGTCGAACGAAATATCCGTGGTGGACCTGAAGCAGAAGGCGTTGTTATCGAATCTCGAAATTGGCGGAACGCCAGACGATTTGGTCCTGAAGCCCGATGGCGGAGAGCTTTATATTCCATCGGGCAATGCGCACGGACTGGAAGTAGTGAATACGGAGACGAACGAGGTAGGAGACTTTGTTCTACTGGGAATGTCTCCTACTTTTGCCACGCTGGATCCCAGCGGCGGAATTCTCTATGTTTCCGATTCGGCAGCAGGACGCATCGTGCCCGTAGCCATCGATATGCGCAAGACTGCTCGTCCCATCTCGGTGGGACAGGATCCGCAAACCATCCGAATCACGCCGGGCGGAGACATGCTGCTCGTGGCGGACACTGCGTCCAACGACCTTGCCGTAATCCGCGCACGAACCGGCAGCCTAATCACTCTGATTCCTACCGGCTCGAAGCCGCGCGATTTGGCGATCAAGGTGTTCTGAGATGCCGCCGCTCACCGATGCTCTGGAGAGGCCTACGCACCTGCTCGTCGCTGGTGTCCGAGCTTCCAGATATGGACAAGTTGAGCGTTGCAGTCCGCGTGACGCTGTTCGTATCCGTGCCAGTGACCGTTATCGCGTAGGTGCCGGATGGCGTGCCAGAGTCGGAGGTCGCAGGATCGCTTGACGACGAGCCGCAGGCAGCGAGTCCGATGCCGACTGCCAAGATCAACGCCGCGCACTGCATGAACTTCAATGCGTTACTCCGCGATGGCAACAAAACCAAAAGCAGCAACGCAGCCACAAGCAACAGCGCAGCACAATTTGTGCCGGTCGCTGGCCATGCGCCCAATCGACCTTTGACGCGCAACAAGGGATCGGTGCCAACAGCGGGCGGAATAACCGAGCTGCTGGATGCTGCGGTCGTCGCCACAGTCACAGAAAATTGCTGGCCAACGGTAATCTGCGAAGGTGGGGTGCAACTGCCTTCGGTAGGCGCGCCTGAACAGGAGAGCGAGATCGTGCCAGTAAAACTATTAGCTGAGAAAAGCTCGAGTGTGAACGTGGCGGTTGAGCCCGATGCGACGGTCTGAGCCGCGACCGGCGCAAAACAGAAATCGCCGGTGGCTGTTCCGGACAGCGCTATACGCTGAGGGCTGCCGGGAGCATTGTCGGTCAGGACGAGCGTCGCAACGCGATCCGCCGGATCGTTGACACAGGACGGCGCAAACGTGATTTGAATCGTACATGTGGAGCCGGGCGCCGTGCTTCCGTTGAGGCAAGAGTCCGTGCCAAGAATGAAATCGGCGTTGTTGGTGCCGCTGACCACGACGCTCGACACCGCGAGCGCTCCGGCGTACGTACCGGTGCTGTTATCGGTAACTTGTAGCGTAACGACATTTCCGGAGGCAACGCCGGTGCCTTCTGCGGCGCTGCCGAAACTGATGCTGGTGTTCGAAGGCGCGATGGAGATCGACGCCTGCACGGCTTCGCCCGAGAGCGACACAGTGGATGGCGTGCCAGACGCAATGTTGAGCGTGGCCGAGCGAGGTCCTGGCGAGCCGGACAGCTGCGGCTGGAATGTGACGCTGAGCTGGCAGCTTTTGCTGGCCGCTAGGGTGGGCGCGCACGGATTTGTGACCGCAAAGTCGCCGGCATTCGTGCCGCTGAGAGAGATACCCGATATGGACGCTGTCGCCGATCCTGCGTTCAAAATCGTGACGATCTGCGCGGCGCTGGTGGTGCCTGTGCTTTGCGCCGCGAAGGTGAGACTCGCGGGTGAAACTTGCAGATCAGGAGCGGCGGTGGCCGTACCGCTAAGCGAGACTTGCTGCGGGCTTGCTGCGGGCTTCCCGCGGCATTGTCGGAAAAAGTGAGGAGCGCGGTTTCGGAAGCACCGACAGCCTGCGGCGCAAAGCGCAGCATCACCGTGCAGCTCGCTCCAACCGCTACAAGTCCTCCAGAG
>JASHRI010000270.1 GCA_030037435.1 Candidatus Acidiferrales bacterium
AATAGCGAATCTTTCCTTCCGCGACCAGATCGGTGAGCGTGGAGAGAACTTCCTCGAGCGGCGTGACCGTGTCCCATGCGTGGAGATAATAAAGATCGATAAAGTCCGTTTTCAGGCGGCGCAATGAGCCCTCAAGCGCTCTGTAAATGTTCTTGCGGCCGTTCCCGCCAGCGTTGGGATTGCCCTGTTGCGCCCCAAACGTGAATTTCGTGGCGATCACCACCTGGTCGCGCAGCTTGCGTTCCGTGACGAACTTGCCGACCATCTCCTCCGCGTGGCCATTGGTGTAGCCGTCGGCCGTGTCGATGAAATTTCCGCCCGCGCCGATGTAGCGGTCGAACTGCTCCTTCGAGACTTTTTCTTCCGCGCCAAAACCCCATTCCGTTCCGAACGTCATCGTGCCCAGGCAGAGCGGGCTCACCCGCAGTCCCGTCCGTCCAAGAGTGGTGTATTCATTCAGTTTCATGGCGTCGTCTCCGTTTGTAAAAAACCTTGGGGCTATAAGGCGCTGTTGTTTCAGGCAGTTACATAGCTCTCTACTCGGATGTGTGACGATCTGAGAGGGGCGGCAGATCGTCGAAACATTGGAGGCACTCGCCGATTTCGAGTGACATTTTTCATCCTACCTATCTTAGTACACGGGAAAGGCATTGCAAGGGTGCGTTGGCATTGATGTGAAAGTTCTCGCCCTCGGTTGCCATGCCGTCGCCGAGCTGCGGCGCGCAAAAATACCGCAACGAGCGGAACGGAACAGATCCTAGGGGTGGGCACAGGGACATTGAGTACTAGGCGCCGGAGGTACCAGATCATTGTCACCTTGCTTGGAGAGCTAAGCAAGAAACGGCTAGCTGAACCCTAGCATCGAAAGGGACACATACTGACGCGCTCTGTACGTACTAATACTGCCCTATAGGAGATAACCATGGCGACCGCGGAGAATAAGTTTATGAGCGCAGGCTCACGCTATCCCGAACGCCGCTCGGCCGCCCGATTTGCATTCAGCGCGGAGGCGCAGATTAACGACCCAGTCGAACGAACATCCATGTCGGGATGCGTGACGATGATTAGCAAGAGAGGCTGCTTCGTCAAAGTTGAGAAACCACTGAACGGCGGGACCGTGATGAAGGTGCGCATTCAAAACGGCGACACGGCCTTCGAGACTTGGGCGCGAGTAGCGGATCAACGTTCTAACGCGACGGATGGGATGTCCCTGGTTTTCATTGGTACCGAGCCGGAGCAAGCACAAGTGCTGGAAAGTTGGCTGGGAAATCTGGCACCGAGTAGATGTTAGGCCACACGCAAAATCCTTCCGCTTACACGAAGGTCCCACCCGAAAGACTCGCAGCTGCTTCGGCGGGACCTCAGCATTTCGGAGAATCGGAGCGGCCGAGCTTCCAGACGATCTGGCGGAAAATGCCGAGCCAGATCACGGCGTCCTGCGCGGGCAACTGAAGGCGACGAACAAGACGGCGGATTCTCTGATCGGAATCAGCGACGCGGCGACGATCGAGAAATCCGCTTTCGCGCAGCGCGTCGAGCAGCATTGAGGTGATGCGTTCGACCTCGGCGGCTGTGGCGGGCGCCGATTTTTCCTGATGGGGCGCGAGGTGCACGCCGCGAATCAGCTCGTAGAGGCAGACGGCAACCGCTTGACCCAGGTTCATCGAGATATTCTGCTCACAGGTCGGAATGCGCATCAGCCAGTGGCAATGGCTGAGGTCGTCGTTTGCCAGACCGAATTTCTCCGAACCGAAGAGCAGCGCGACGCGGCTTTCGGCTGCCGGTGCCTTCTGCTTCGCCCTTAGGCGCGCGCCAGAACGAAGGCGGCGACGGATCAGCCGCGCGCCATCTTCGAGGCTGCGCAGCGGGTGATGCAAATGGCGATGGCGGACCGCGGTAGTTCCGACTACGAGTGAGCAGTCAGCAACTGCCTCGGCAGCGCTGCCATACTCCTGTGCCTTTGCGAGCACGGCAGAGGCGCCTACGGCCGAGCGAGCCTCGCGAAAAGCTGCTTCATAGGGATTCACGACACGAAGATGTGCGAATCCGAAGTTACTCATAGCGCGAGCGGCGGCACCGATGTTCAGGGGATTGCGCGTAGAGACGAGAACTACACGCAGGCGATCGAGTTCGGCGGGAGTCAGCAAGGCGGCCTATTGTAGCAGCATGTCGAAAAGCTCGCGGCGCGTGGCAGAATCCCCCGATTGGAGCGCTCTAAGACGCCATTCTTCATCCTTTCCGACTTCCAGGTGTAGCGTGGAAAAGCTTCGTAATTCGGCGTTTTTTCGCTGGCACCCACTCGTACTAATTTCCGCAAAACGTTCGTACCAAACGATTGAGAAGCGCGGTCCATCGCCCGCTTCCTACGCCGCACAGTAACCTCAGTTCGTTGGGAATGCTCTCGAAAGACGTATGTTCGAGACACCGTCCATCGGCTCCCGCAGGAGCCCAATACCGAGGGATCATCGAAATGCGAACTGAGGGAATCCGCAATCATTCATGCAAATGGTTGATTTTATGTGCTGCCGGTCTCTTTCTGTGCCATGCAGCAGCAGCCCAGCAGGCCCAGCCCTTGCTAGCCTCGGCGAATTTTGCCGACGGAATGGGCGAGGCCGCTGCTCCCGCGGCAATGGCGCAGAGCACGCAATCGCTCTCGACGGTTGAGGCACCGGCGACACTGCCCGCGGACGTGAAGCCCGTGGAGGAATATCCGTCGCGGCGGAAGTGGATTGCGCTATCGATCGTGCAGCACGGCGCGGCATTCTTCGATTCGTATTCGACGCGCCAGGCAATCGGAAACGGGGCCGTGGAAGAAGATCCGCTGATGCGTCCTTTCGCAAATTCCCCGGCGATCTACGCGGCCATTCAAGTGGGTCCCGTGATTTTCGATTACGCGGCGCGGAAGATGCAGCGCAGCGAAAGCAACTTCATCCGCCACATGTGGTGGGTGCCGCAGTCAACCAGCACAGCGATGTATCTGTTTTCTGGTGTACACAACATGCATGTCGCGGGACGCATGTAAGCATCGCGCGGCCGAGCCCGCACCTGCGAAAACTTACGCGATACCCGCAGGAGCCGTGTTAGACCTCGCGTGAGCGAGCAGGGGATCCCTCGCTCACGTTGTTCAATCGGGATGCCGATGCTGATCGCATCGTCACTTGCCGGTAACCGGGTTCTTGTAGTGGTACGGCGGGATGTATACATCCGGGTATAGACCGTAGGTCTCCGTCGGAGGTTTATCCGGTGGGAAACCAGGAATCGGTCCCGGAGGAGGATTGCCGCCCTGGTCCCACCCCTTGTAGTAGTCCACGTAGTAAGTGAAGTAGGCATGTAGAGTCTTGATCTTCCACACGCCATTTTCCTTCACATAGGTATTTTCGTAGGTCGCCTCACCCCACTCAGCTGAGCGATGGAGCTGGCCGAATTGAATGATCGCGCGCCAGCGCCCCTTGGCCGTCTTGCCGCCCGGATCGATATTCACCACCGGTTGAAGCTGCATGTGATTGAAGAGCGTGCCGTATTTGAGGTCAGGGAGTTTGTGCAAGTAGGCGCGCACCCGATCTTGTCCCACCCAGACGCCACGAAGTCCGATTTCGAGCGTGCCGTCCTTGGCAAACAGATCGGCGACTTGGTCCCACTGCGTTTTATCGACGTAATAGCCGTAGGCCGCTTCCAGGTTGCAGATGTCGATGTAGTCCTGCGCAGCGGTGGCCTGCTGCTCGAGCACGGCAAGACGCACCTGTAAATCTTTCACCTGCACGGCAAGATCGTTTGATTTGCTGCCGGCCTCCGCACCGCCGCCCGCGGCGAGCGCGAAGGGGCAAATCAGCAAGACCGCTAGCAAGGCATAAATCGCACGGATATGCATGGTTCCTCCCTAATGGCGAACCGCGAGGGAACGCCAACGATTGCTTCGGACGAGACGGCGCGAGAGTATCAGTGGGGTGAAGGGCGCGCAAGCTGCAGAAGGACATCAAGCCCGAGATGCGCGCAGCAGCACAGATTTAGGTGGACGTACTCTCTTTGGCGCGAAGGCGCCACGCGGTGCTTACATCATAAAGGTACTTTCCAATTGACACCGCCACAACCGTTTGCTATAGCCCGCACATAACCCGAGTGGTGGGACAAGCAGGCTGATCTCAAAGGGGGGGTGTATGAGATCCAAGTCCGTTTTGGCCGCGTTGGTATTCCTTTTTGCAACGGCTCTTTCCGCGCAGGTAATTTCCACGTCGCAAATCCGCGGCACAGTACAGGACGCGAGCGGCGCCGAAGTGGCGGGCGCGGAGGTGAAGTTGACGAACACTGGCACGGGAGCCGTGCGGACGGCGACGACCGCGGCGGATGGGAGCTACTCGCTGCCGGACTTGAGCGTCGGGACGTATGAACTGGATGTGACGAAAGAAGGTTTCAACAAATACATTCAGACGGGGATCGTGTTGCAGGTGGGCGTCTACCCGACGATCAACGTGACACTGCAAGTGGGCGCGGTGAGCCAGGAAGTGCAGGTGAACGCGCAGGCAGCGATGGTAGATACGCAGAGTACGGGCGTAGGTCAAGTGACCGCTCCGCAAGAGGTACAAGATTTGCCTCTCAACGGGCGCGAGCTGACCGACCTCTTGTACCTGTCGGGTGGAGTGGGCCAGGGACGAGCGTTCCGCGCGTCGTATCCATCCTCGGCGACGCCATCGATTGCAGGAGGCGGAGCGGGCACCGTGGCGTACTGGCTCGACGGTGGCACGCACAATGATCCACTGAGCAATCAGAACTTGCCGCTACCGTTTCCGGACACGGTCGAAGAATTCAAGGTCGAGACGAGCTCGCTCCCAGCGCAATATGGCACGCATCCGGCGGGCGCGGTGAACGTGGTGACCAAGTCGGGAACGAATTCGTTCCACGGCGACGCATTTGAATACATTCGCAATTACATTTTCGATTCGCGGAACACGGCGTTTGCCGCGGCGTCGCCGTTGGATTATCCGGGCGCGCCGGCCAGCGTGGCGGATTCCGAAGCGCTGGCGGCTTCACCTAGAGATACTCTGAAGCGCAATCAGTTCGGCGGGACGGTCGGTGGGCCCATTCTGAAAGACAGACTGTTTTTCTTCCTGGGCTGGCAAGATACGATTCAACGGTC
>JASHRI010000271.1 GCA_030037435.1 Candidatus Acidiferrales bacterium
CCATATTGGTCGCCCTGACGATTGGTGCGATCGAAATAAGTTTGGATTTGGAAGTCAGACCTGGCGCTCGACTGATGCTTCCAACGCGCCAATAAATTGCCGCCGGAAACAAACGTATCGTAGTCGACGTTGGCCTGTGAAGGTGGATGGAAAAACGCGATGTTCGTTTCCGAGCCGTCCATTCCGTTGTAGATGTCGCCCTGCAATGTCACCGTATCGCGGTCGCTCTCCTGCCAATCGGTGCGGAATCCAGCCTGTCCGATGCGCCACGCATCGAACGGACCATCATTCGAGTGAAGTTCAGGTCCGCGATTGAACCCCATACCGTACACGCGGTAATCGAGATGATGAAAAGAGCCGCCATAACGGACTGCGCCGGTCCCTTCATTTACGTTTCCACCCCCCGTCGTTGCGAGCGATCCCTTCGTATCCTTCGCCTTCTTGGTGATAATGTTGATCACGCCGTCGACGGCATTCGTCCCCCAGATCGTGCCGCCCGGCCCGCGAATCACTTCGATTCGATCCACGTCCTCCAACATCACATTCTGAACGTCCCAATAAACACCCTCAAAAAGCGGCGTATACACGCTCCTGCCGTCAATCAGGACCAGCACGGATTTTGAGAACGCGCCTTCGAATCCGCGTATGCCTACGGCCCAGGTATCGGAATCGATTCGCGCCACCTCGACGCCGGGAACTAATCGCAGTGCTTCGGGGATGCTCGTCGCGCCCGACCGGCGAATGTCTTCCTGTGTGAGAACATAAATCGCCGCCGGAGTTCGCATCACCTTCTCCGGCTCCTTCGAAACGGTCGTGACTTCGACGTTTCCAAGTTGTTCGAGGCTGAGCTGTTTCAAGTCCGTCGAAGAATTTGACGCGTCCGAACCTGCGTCATCCGCACTCGCCGACAGCGACGTGACAAGCGCCAGCGACAGCGCAATAGCGCCAGCTCTGGCGAACCATTGAAGGATGTTGGGAAAGCAGCGCCGCGACGATGCGATCCACCGATGCGCGAAGCGACGGGCGCAGCCCGATTGGCCGCGATCTTTTCGAATGTCCATGGGATTCCAACCGGCTCACGGTGGAGGGGAGTTGCAAGCCGCAATGCCGAAACACGCACAGCCTACCAGATGCAAAGAACTATACGAGAGCTGATATGGCGCGTTTGCTCAAAACCTAAACAAAAGTGAATCTGTTTCGAATCGGAACAATGCCGGCACCCGCGAGCAAGAGACAGAAGGTTGAAAAAAAAGTGTGACGCGCCGCCTGTCTTGGGTATATAGAGCTTGGCGGAGGAGGACGAGTCGAAAATCGGCAGCAAGCAGCGGTGTCGACAGCAGTGCGAGGGAGGATTTAAGTGAGGCATCATCCGTATCGGCACTTCATTCCGATGTTGATTTTGTTGACGGGTTTGGCGCTCGCTTCGACGTCAGCATCTGCCCAGCAAAGTTGCGAGAATCTTGCATCTCTGAAGATTCCGGACGTCACATTAACGTTGGCAAAAGCCATCAATCCGCCCCCGGATTTCGAGGTTCCTAGTTTGCCAGGGCGATACGGAACACCAGCGGGGCAGAAGGTGTCGGTGCCGTTCTGTCGCGTGGCTGGTTTTGCCGCACCGACGAGCGACTCGCACATCGCGTTCGAAGTTTGGCTGCCGATCGCCGCGAATTGGAACGGCTACTACCTTGGAGAAGGTAACCCCGGATTCGTCGGGGCCATCAGCTACGGCGGCATGGCGCGGGAAATCGTGCACGGCTATGCGACCGCGTCAACTGACACAGGCCACGCCGATGCCGAAGCCACAGGCGCGCTTCCGCCGTGGGCAATCGGGCATCCGGAAAGGGTGGCGGATTGGGGTTATCGCGCCATGCACTACACGGCCCTGGCCGCCAAGCAGATCGTCCGGGCGTATTACGGCAAGCCGCCGAAGCTGTCTTTCTTGAGCAGTTGCCACGAGGGCGGTAACCAGGCGCTGACCGAAGCACAGAAATATCCGACGGACTACGACGGAATCGCGGCCGGCGATCCCGCGTACGACATCACGCACCTTCAGGCGATCTCGGTGTATCTCTCGTGGGTCGCCCTGAAAGATGGGGTGAAAGCGCCGGGCTACATTCCGCCGAGCAAGTATCCAGTGATTCATCGCGCGGTGCTCGATGCCTGCGATGCTCTCGACGGCGTCCGCGACGGCATCATCGAGGATCCGACGAAGTGCCACTTCGATCCGGCCACCATTCAGTGCCCCGCCAAAGAGGATTACCCTTCGTGCCTCACGTCGGCGCAAGTCGAAACCGCGCGGCAGGTTTACGCCGGGGCGAAATTTGACGACGGGAAGCAAATCTATCCGGGGCTCGAGCCGGGCAGCGAACTGGACTGGCACTGGATGCTCAGCGGTCCGGATCCGATGGCCATCAACAAAGACTTCTTCGCGACGGTTGTGTTCCAGAATCCAGATTGGGATTGGCACACCTTCGATGTGTCGCGCGACACGCGGCTGGCTGATCAAAAAATTGGCGCGATGGTGAACACGACTGATCCGAATTTGCGTCCTTTCGAGGAACACGGCGGGAAACTGCTGATGTATCAATCCTGGCAGGAGGCGGCAATCCCACCTGGTGGGCTGCTCAATTATTACCAGCGAGTGGAAGCGACGATGGGCGGCGAGAACAAAACGCAAAATTTCGCGCGGCTGTTCATGGTGCCGGGGGCAGGCATGTGCTCCGGTTTTTCAGTGGGCAGCATCCCAGGCGCGTTCGACGCGCTCGATGTGATCGAGAAGTGGCGCGAGACCGGCGTCGCTCCAGACAAGATCGTTACTTCGCATCGCGTGGGAGGCACCGTCGATCGTACCCATCCAGCATGCCCATACCCCCAGGCTGCAATTTACAAAGGAACCGGCGACCCCTACGACGCCGCCAACTTCACCTGCGGAATTCCGCACTGGTAAGCGACTCGCAGAAGAATCTTTGGGCTAGTCCTCCGAAGTATTCGCGGGACCTGTCAAAACATGAAATTGACAGCCGTGCCGCAATGGCGTACGCGCTAAGAATACGCTAGACCGGTGTTTCGGTCAGCGCGGGTGGGGTCTGGGTGAGCGGGGAATACACCAAGTTATTCCTCCCATGTTCTCGTTAGGCTTGCCCTCACGTTCTTCTTCCTAGACCTGTCGCCACAACTTCAATGGTCTTAGCCTCCAAAACGGAGTTCAAGACTGCAACAAGGGCCTGAGCCGCAGGCTTCGCTTCAGGGAGACAAACCGATGAAATCATTTCGCATACTGTTTTTTGTACTGGCTGTCGGGTTGCTCTTGGTCGTTCACTGCTCCGCACTGATGGCGCAGTCTGCCACCACAAGCGCACTCACCGGGACAGTCACCGACCCCTCTGGCGCGGTCATAACTGGCGCGACAGTCACTCTCACAAATGTCGGCACCGGCCAAACCCGTACCGCGATCACAGATGCGAGCGGCTCGTACAAGTTTTCCCTGATCCCCCCGGGGAATTACAGCGTCACCTTCGCTGCGTCAGGTTTCAAGACCCTGGAAATTCCCTCCGTCACTGTCAACGTCACCGAAACCAATGTGCTAAACCGGAGCCTCGAAGTCGGCGCCCAATCCCAGCAGGTCACCGTCGAGTCGACTACCCAAGCCATCCAAACGCAGAACGCGACGGTTGGCACCCTTGTCGGATCTACCACGGTAACTACGCTTCCGCTCAACTCCCGCAACTACACCCAGATCATTGATCTCTCGCCCGGCGTCAACGTCAACGTGGCCAGCGCCGCCGCTGTCGGCAACGGCACGCAGGACATCAATGTCAACGGTAACGGCTCCAACCAGAACAACTACATGATGGACGGTGCGTCGCTCACGAATTATGGCAGCGGCGGCGGAGCGCAGTCTGGTTCTTTCCCCGGCATCGGCATTCCGAACCCGGACGCAATTCAGGAATTTAAGATTCAGACTTCACAGTACGATGCCGAATACGGCCGTAACCCGGGTGCCAGCGTCAACGTCGTTACCAAGAGCGGCACCAATAATTTCCACGGCGACGTCTGGGAATTCTTCCGCAATAGCTTTCTTAACGGCAATGACTTCTTCAATAAGTTTTCGCAGGAGCAGCTCGGCGCCCCCAACAAACCCGAAATCCTGAACGAAAATTTGTTCGGAGGCACCATTGGCGGCCCGATCAAGAGAGACAAGCTCTTCTTCTTCGGCTCCTATCAGGGAATTCGGCAAAAGAACGGTATTGGGACCAACGGCTTTGCTACCGGCCTTAGCACCGGCCTCACCCTGCTCCCCTTCAGCGAGCCGGACGGCACCCGTAACGATGAAGTCGGCTCCATCCCGCTCGATTGGGTTCCCGGAAATCCTACGTGCAACTATGCCACGTATCGTGGGTACCTCGGATGCGCCTTTGCAGGCGCTTCGGGTTTCGGTACGCATGTCGCGATTGCTCCGCCGAACCAGGCGAATCCGCTCGACGATGCAACCACCAACATCAACAACGTTGCTGTAAATTTCCTTCGCGTGCCAGGCCCCAAGCCGGGCCTCAATGCCGGCTTCTGGATCCCCAGCGTTCCGTTTCGAAGTGGACAGCCTCTTGAGAATTGCTGGACCGAAGCGTCCTGCAAGACAAACGTAGTTTCCGATCCCATCTTGGCCAACGAAAATCAATACCTGGCAAACGCTGATTACGTGATTAACCAGAAGAATACGCTCAGCGAGAAGTTTTTCACATCAAAGGATCCCCAGGTTCAGCCGTTCACGTGTATCGGTGGCGGATGCACTCCCGGCGCTCCTACGGCGGTGACCTATACCGCTGATAGCGCAACACTGAAGCTCACCACCGTGGCTACCAGCAATTTCGTCAACGAGGCGTTCTTCTCCTTCCAGCGCTCAACAGCCGTCGGCGCTACGCAAGACTACGTCCCAGCCTGCGCAGTCTCCGGGTTTGTCCAGCCTCTGACGAGCCCGTTGATCAATCCTGCCGGCTGTGCCGGTCTCGCCGGGAAGAAAATAAACCCATCTCAGCTGGAGATCCCCGAACTCGAAACGATTGGTGTTGGTGGGCTCCCTAACGAGGGAGTGTGGAATAATGGAGGAAACTTCATCCCCGCGAATACCACGTTCTTCAATTATTTCCAGGGCAACGAGCAAATCTCCTGGAATGTCGGCAAGCAGTCAATTCGCACCGGTTTCTGGGTAAACCGCATTCAATTCAATTGGACCCTCCCAGGCAGAGGCTTCATGATCTTCTGGAACACGGCCGATTTCCTCACCAGTTCCAGTGGGGTGCCAGCCACCGGCACAGCTGCAGCCCCGGGTGGACTCGTTGCCACTGGCTATGGGCTCACAAATACCAACGGAAACCAACACGAGCAACGCGTCAACGAATTTGCCGCGTTCATTCAAGACGACATCAAGGCTACCCGCAGGCTTACGTTGAATCTCGGCTTGCGCTGGGAGTACGACGGGTATCCATCTGAGGTTAATGGCTTGTTCACGAATGCCTGGCCAACCACAACTGGTCTGGTGAACACAGGTTCGTTCTTTCTCGGCAACCAAGTCACTGCCGGCCCAGGGACACCCAACAATCAAATTGGCACTTTGGCTGGGTACGTAGTTCAATCGAACTACAACCCGAATATCCAAGCGTGTGGCAATCCGTTGGCTCCCACCGCCTGCGGACTGACGTCCCCGGCGGGAATTTTCCCCGGCTATCCCGGCGGCGCGACGGGCGTTTTCTTCAACAACAATAGGACGATCGTTCACGGCGCGCCGATCACGGATTTCGCCCCGCGCGTTGGTTTGGCCTGGCAGCCGCTCGGCAACAAATTCGTCATCCGCGCCGGCTACGGCATCTTTTACGATGCGGTGTACGCGAACCTGTTGTCCTATAACCAAGCCGGAAACCCTCCCTACAACGGCACGGTTGCTCAAACCCCGCTCAACTCCACGGATAACCCCGCCGCGGTTATTGGGCTGCTTGGCTGGACGCCGCGCACCCTGAACGTCGTGGCAGGAACCCCTTCGACCGGAGCTACCTTGATTCAGGATAACAACGGCGGCTTGGGCGTCGGCGCTACCTCCGACTCACCGTTCTTGGGTTCTCCGCTGATTCAGCAGTACAACCTCGACCTGCAATACGCGCTCGGCCACAACTGGATTGCGGACATCGGCTACGTCGGCGCGCACAGCACTCACCTTTACAATTGGTCGCAGCCCATCAACGTTTCGTTCCTCGCTCCCAACGCTCCGAATGAACCCACGGGCGCTCAGAACACACGGATGATTATCGGGTCAGGTGCTCCGAACACACCGAACGCATTTGCATTCAACGATATCAACAACACAAATCCGGCCACGCAGATCCTCGATAACACTGGTAACAGCCTCTTCGACGGAAACGTCATTGGACGCGTCTCGTTTCTCGGATACGGCGCTAATGGCATGGCCACCACCAACACCCTTGGCGATGCGCTCTACAACAGTCTGCAGGCTCAGCTTAGGCATCAATTCTCCAATGGCCTCCTGCTCCAGGTTTCTTATACGTGGAGCAAGCTGATTACGAACGTGAATGCTGCTGAGGCCGGCGGCGCCGGAGTCGGAATCGCCGCTCCCGGTAACGTTCTTTCAGGTAGCTCGGGCAGTAACGATCCGCTCGACTTGGCTCAACAATACGGCCTTGCCGCCTTTAACCGCCCGCAGCGCCTCGTTATCGCGTACAGCTACGATCTGCCCTACAAGAACCGGAATGGCTTCGCCGGCCACGTGCTCGGGGGATGGACCATCTCCGGCATCACTACCATCCAGGACGGCGAGCCCTTCTCCGTCACAGACAGCAACGGCGGCACGATCTACTGGGGGGTGGGAGGCACTGCCTTTTGCACGGGGTGCAATATACGCGGCCAGCTGCTGCCGGCTAATACCGGCAGGTGCGCCAGCAACGGTGTATGTGGTGCGGTGGGGGTTGCCACTTCTGGCAGTAACTTCCAACGTGTGGTAAGCAAGCTCGAGAATCCGTGTGGCGCTGGATGGATGAACCTGACAGCATTTGGAACGCTCGGTGCTGCCAATCCCTTCGCTCCGTGCGGCACCTTCACTGACGCGATTCCCTGCATCGGCGGAACCGTTGCCGGCGCTTGCGCAACTTCCGGCGGCGGGACCGGTTTCGGGAACTCCGGAGTGGGCATCTTGATGGGTCCCGGACAAAGCAACTGGGATCTTTCTATTATCAAGAACACAAAAGTAACGGAAGGTACCAACTTGGAATTCCGGGCGGAGTTTTACAACATCTGGAACCACCCTCAATTCGATCCGCCCTTTAACAATATAGCCACCACGTCCACCTTCGGGCTGATCAACAGCAGTTCGGTCCCGCCGCGCGTAGTTCAATTCGCGCTGAAGTTCTTGTTCTAGGCGCGGGACGACAAATCGACTCCCATTCGCACCGAGGTCTCGGCGATCGCTGCCGGGAGTTTTTCCGCGGCGCCGACCCCTACCGGTTGACTTCCCCGCTGGATTGAGCATTTAGCCTGTTTGAGGTCCTCGAGGTCACTTGCAAGTTTGTTTGTAAGGTTTTCCGCCCGCCTGAGACTACCCAAATAGACCGGCTAAGAACTTGAAGCACAGGTCCTACTGACGGATCAGTCCCAGACGCTTCGATTCTTTTGCCGTCCGGACCATTCCTGATCCAGGAGAGAAAAATGACCTTTGCAGATCGGCTGAAAGCCGTTGAAAACTTGCCCATGTTATCGAAAGAGGTTTTCCAGCGAAAATCCCGTCCGGCATTCGAGTTTAGGACTATCTTTGTCGGACCCAATGGTCTGCGGGCGGGCTGGCGGGTGCTCGTGTTCGTCGCTTTGTTCGCCGTTCTATTTGGAAGCTTCGTTCTCATCCGTGCAGGCGGCCCTCAAGGCTTTCGGGAGCAGTATAGGAACCAAAGCCACATTACGATTACCCCGCTCGTGATGGGTGGGTCGGAAGCGATCACCTTGCTGTTTCTCTCTCTCGCTGCCCTAATCATGGGCAAACTTGAGCATCGCAAATTCGGTGAATATGGATTGCCCCTGCGTAAGGTCCTGGGAAAGGATTTTTGGATCGGGTCCCTGACGGGCCTTCTGACCATCAGTGGGACGCTGCTAGCAATGTTTCTGCTGCACGGGTTCCGTGCTACTGGCCTGGCGATTCATGGGAAAACAATTGTGTCCTCGCTCATGGGGTGGGGCATCGCATTCCTCCTGGTCGGCCTGGTCGAAGAATTCCTCTTTCGCGGATACATCCAGTACACACTCAGTTCCGGAATCGGTTTCTGGCCGGCGGCGTGCGTGATGTCGGGTTTGTTCGGCTTGGGCCACTTCTTCAATTCGAACGAGAATGCTGTGGGCTCAATCGCGGTCGTAATGTTCGGGTTGCTTCTGTGCCTGTTTTTGTGGCGGACCGGGAACCTCTGGTGTGCGGTCGGCTTTCATCTAGGCTACGACTGGGGACAAATGTTCTACGGAGTTCCTGACAGCGGCATCGTGCCCTACCACAATCTGCTCGATTCGACGTTCAGCGGGCCGCAGTGGCTCACTGGCGGGATGGTCGGTCCTGAGGCCAGTGTCTTAACACCGATGGCGTTACTGGTTGTAGCTATGGTTTTCAGCCATTACTATCGCCAGATTCGTTATCAGATCCAGGAGCCTGGCTCGAAGTCAGTCACAGTCTCGTGATGTCTTAGCTGTCTTGGACACCTTCCTGAGCTTTGCTTTTGCGTTTTCTCTGTGCAAATGAGCTATGCGTATTCAGCCAAAGATCGATTCGCTGGCCAGGTCGCAACCGTGAGCGAGCGTCGCCATGCTTTGGAAGCACAATTCGATCGCATTCTCAGTGAGTACGGAGCGGCCCTCTCGCGGCTGGCGTTCACTTATGAGGCGGTGGCAAGCGTCAGGGAAGAATTGGTGCAGGAAATCACGCTGGCGATCTGGCAAGCGCTGGCTCATTTTCGAGGCGAGTGCTCGGAGAGAACATTCGTGTACCGCATCGCTCACAATCGCGGGCTTAGCCATGTATGGAAGCGACGGCCGTCCCATCAGCCGCTTGAGGAGGTCGAAGAGTCCGAGCAGCCAATTGATCCGCGGCCGCACCCGGAGGAGCAGGCGTCGCGAAGCGACCAGCGGGGGCGGCTTATGTCGGCAATTCAATCGCTGCCTGTGATTCACAGGCAAATGATCGTACTCATGCTCGAAGGCTTGTCGCACGCACAAATGGCTGAAGTGATGGGCATTACGGAAAACAATGTGGCAGTACGTCTAAACCGAGCAAGGAAAACACTGAAGGATGCGTTGGAAGAGAGATCATGAGTGAAGACCGAGAACTTGATATTTGGCGCGATCAATGGAGCGGCGTCGCGGAGCCGCTAGTCGGGTTCCGGCACAGGATCCAGCAGAGGATCAAACGCCAGGACCGGCGCTTCGTGCTTGGCAATGTCCTGACAGGAATCGCGTTCCTCGGGATGCTGATTTTCGCTCTGTTCCTGCGGCACCAGTCAAGCTCGATGGGAACAGGCTGGGCGACTGGAATCTGCGCATTAGTATTCGTATCGGTCGGACTTCGAGTATGGGTTTTGCGGCGAACGTGGCGTCCTCAAACCCAGTCAACGCGGGCGTTCGCGGAACTTTGGCACAAAAGAGTGGCGGCTCGAATCCGGCTGCTTCGGATTTCCATCTATTTGTCGCTCGGCTGGATTATTTTTTGTGCGGCACTTGCGGCTGCTGACTGGGCAACCATAGGGCAGGACGTGAGGGCTCATCCTAAGAACTGGGAGGAGTTATTGGTTGCCTGCGTGCTCATGCAGCCGGTGTTGTGGTTCGGGGCAGTCTGGCTGCGGCGCCGCAAACTGGCGGAACTGAACGAAGTAAACAAAGTGCTGGATGAAATCAAGGATTAGCGTCGCTGAAATTGGACCGACGATCCTCTCGGGTGACGCGGACGCAACTCGAAAGCAATCCACTTGCCCAATTACGCGATAACCGGACAAGTGAGCTTTGTCGATTTTGCCCGAGCCAACAAGCGGATTCGGAACGAATCAATGGGTGTTGATGGACGTTATGGAAGATAAATTCCAGAAAGAACTGGCGCGCCCGGAGAGATTCGAACTCCCGACCCTCTGCTTCGAAGGCAGATGCTCTATCCAGCTGAGCTACGGGCGCGCCGTGCCTTCAGGCCTCCTACTTTACTATGCTTTCCGTCGCATTTTCGAATGCACCTTCGATCGTATTCCGCGGGAACGGAAAGCACTGCGCGCACGTCTGATGAGGGCGCGTCCAGCCAGCACAGCGCGAAGGCACGAGCGGTAAGCACGGTACCCGGCAGTCGCTGCGTGAAGTAGAATGAACAGCTGTGCTCTTCGGAAAGTCTCAATTAGCGAGCTGAGGACCGGTGTTCGTGCCCAAACGGGGTGGATGGGTGCAAATTTGCATCGCGATCGTGAGCCCTGCGGTGTGTGTGGCGCTAGCCTGCTCCTCTCTTGCATTGGCTCAGACAACTCCGCACCCGGCGGCGGGAGTCCGTGCCGAATTCCACGCGCGCGATTTATCCGGTGTTTGGCTGGGCAGACCAGAGGCGGACACGTTCAGCGCGACACCTCCCCCGATGCAGCCATGGGCGGAAGCCAAATTCAAAACCGTCAAGCCCGGCTATGGGCCGCATGCGAGTGCACTTTCGGAAGATCCGCTGCTGGATTGTTTGCCGCCCGGTATTCCGCGGATTCTTCTGGTGCCGTTTCCCATGCAGATCGCACAGATCCCCGGCGAAGTGATCATGCTTTTCGAATACGATCACTACGTGCGACATATCTATATGGATCGAAGGGAGCATCCAAAAGACGTCGATCTCACATGGATGGGCGATTCTATCGGCAAATGGGACGGAGACACGCTCGTGGTCGATACTGTGGGCTTGACCGACAAATCCTGGCTCGATCAAGTGGGCCATCCGCATTCCAATGCACTACACGTGGTGGAGAGGATTCGCCGAGTCGACCATGAAACACTGCAAGACGACATCACGATCGACGACCCAAAGGCATATACCAGGCCCTGGACCGGGCAGCGCATCTTCAAGCTGCGACCGGGCTGGCATCTGAAGGAATACATTTGCGAAGATAATATGGAGGAGCCACCCGAACTAAGTGTTCCAAAGCGACCCTGAACCCTGATCCGCTTCTCATCGACTCTATGAAGCGCAGCAAAAGAACGATGCTTGAATTGGTTGCGATCGCCGCGATGGCGGCAGTTGTCGTTGTACTGGGGACTCTGCAGTACCGTTGGATCAACGAAATCGGCGTAGCCGAGCAGGAACGATTGCAGTCCGCACTAGCGGCTGGCGTCAGAAACTTCAATCAGCAGTTCGCCTACGACTTCGAACGCCTCGGCGAGAGTTTTGAGATTGATCCGGAAGCTCCGGCATCGACGGTCCGAACCCGACTTGTCCGCCTATACGTCAACTGGACGGAAACCACCTCGCGGCCCGAACTTGTGGCCGGCGTGTACCTTTGGATCGGGGACAATGGCGGCGCTCCGCACCTTGAGTCGCTGGATCGTGGGCCCAATCAACTGGAAAGGACTGCATGGCCCTCATCACTCGAAACACTGCGTCCGTATCTTGAAAAAACGGCCAGTCAATTGCCGCCCTCCATGTCGGGCCACGATGCCACTTACTATCCGTGGACCTTTTACGGAGACGTCCCCGCTCTGATCCGCCCGCTGTTCAAAATGGCTTCGGAAGAAGCAGATGCGGACATGACGGTTCGGCCGATCGGTTTCCTGATCGTCCAAATCGATTCGGGGTTTTTGAAGGATCGATATTTCCCGGACCTAGTCGACCATTTTTTCGGGGCATCGGGATTTCGAGTTGCCATTCGCAATGCCGGATTGCCCGCCCAGGCGTTTTATGTCTATGATTCAACCTCTCCGATTTCAATCTCTTCGCCGGACGCCGAGCTTAACCTCTTCGATTCAGTTGAAAAAGAAGCCAGGCGAAGGGGCCATGCGATTGTTGAACCCGACAATGAAAGCCGGCAGTGGCAACTCGTGGCGCAATATCCGTCCGGATCGCTCCAAGCCACAGTCGCGCGATGGCGCTTCCACAATCTTGCGATCAGCATCGGGCTGCTGGTGATTCTGGCCGGCACTGCGGCGCTCGTTTTTTCTGCTGCTCGCAAAGCCGAGAAGCTCGCCAAGTTTCAAATGGAGTTCGTGGCTGGCGTATCCCACGAGTTATGCACGCCTCTGGCCGCGGTCAATTCCGCAGTGGAAAATCTAGCGGATGGCGTGCTGGATCATCCCGCGCAGATGCGGGAATACGCGAGCATAATCCGCGACCATGGCGGCCGGCTGGAACGCCTGATGGACGAGATATTGCAGCTCGCCTCCGGAAAATTCGACCAGACCGACGCCGAACTGCAACCTGTCGAAGTTGCCGCCATCATCACACAGGGCATTGCTGCTTCGGAACCCGCGCTGCGCGCAGCGGGTTTCACCGTGGAAACGGAAGTCGATGCAGACCTACTGCCTCTCATGGCAGACCCCGCCTCAGTGCGTGGATGCCTCGAGAACCTGGTCGGCAACGCGATGAAATATGGCGGCACGGCTCGGTGGATCGCGGTGCGCGCCCGGATGGTTCAGGCTCGAGGACAAGGCGAGGTGCAGATCAGCGTCGAAGATAAGGGCATCGGAATCGCACCCCGCGATCTGCCGAATATCTTTGAACCTTTCTACCGCGCGCAATCGGCTCGATCAGGACAGGCGCGGGGGGTCGGCCTCGGCCTCTATCTCGTTAAACGAATGATGGAGGGCATGGGCGGACGAGTGAGCGTCACGAGCCAGGTTGGACGAGGCTCTTGTTTCACCTTGCACTTTCCGGCGCTAGGATCACCGGAGCTATCGCAGAGCAGCATCCACAACCGTGGCTGGTTGAGGCGCAGCTACGAATCGTTTTCAGCATCGATCGCGAAATTTTCGAGTGGCAGCCACTAGGCGTCGAGCCGGTGTTCCGATATGGATACCAAAATACTCATCGTTGAAGACGAACCAGCGTTGATTGTCGCTCTGCGGGATCGTCTGCGCAAAGAGGGTTACGCCGTCAGCGCCGCAAAGGACGGGCTATCGGCCTTTGAGCACGCCACTCGCGAGAAGTTTGACCTGATTATTCTGGATCTTATGCTGCCGGGACAAAGCGGACTGGAGGTCTGCCAGAAACTGCGGCAATCCGGTTCGAACGTTCCCATCCTGATGCTAACGGCTCGACGCCAAACAGCGGACAAGGTGACGGGACTAAAAACGGGAGCGGATGATTACCTGACGAAGCCGTTTCAGATGGCCGAGTTGATGGCGCGCATCGAGTCGCTGCTTAGAAGAGCGGTTCAGGCCAAGGCCCCCATCGGAAATCATCATCAATTCGGAACGGTGCACGTGGACATGAGACGTGCGGAGGTGTCGCGCGATGGCCGT
>JASHRI010000272.1 GCA_030037435.1 Candidatus Acidiferrales bacterium
TCGATCCGGAGGACTGTGGAATCCTCTACAACGTCGCATGCACCTACGCGCTGCACGGAAAGGCCGAAGACGCTATCGATTGTCTCGATAAAGCTATGACGCATGCCTTCTGGTATAAGCGGTGGGCACAGCATGACTCAGATCTCGATTCGATCCGCAATCATCCTCGCTTTCAAGCTCTTATGGGCCGCGAGTAACCCTCCTCCGACATCGCCATTTTGATCTCCGCCGAGTTCAAATTACGACGCTGAAATCAGAATTTCACCAATTTAACCACCTTTACGCGCTCCTTGAGTCGACGGAGCCGAACATGCCAGTGATTCGCGCGGCGCTCGACGGTTTGCGCGAATCGGACGATGTCGTGCTGGTCGAGGTGAAAGAACCCGACCAACACGTGGAGGTCGAGAAGTTGGGCGGCTCGATTATCGTGGATGTGGACGATGCCGGCGAGACCGTGCACGTGTCCGCGCCGCTTCGCGCGATATCGGACACGGTCGAGCAGCTCGCTGATGCCGACTCGAAGTCGCTTTAGCGGCGATCCGGGAACTTAATTTTATGGACGGAGCGCGTAGCAGTACAATGCCTCAGCAGGCTGCGCAATCAACAATGCCGAGGAGGCGCGTGACGACTCACCCGTCCACTGAAGTTCAGAATTTCGTAGTAGCGGAAATTCAGAAAGCGCGAAATTTCGTGCCGGGTCCCCAATTCGCCGATGACCCGCTACGTTTGCGTGAGGTCATGCAGCGGACCCTAACGCAGTTCGGCGGGATCCAGCTAAGCCAGGATCAAATAAGGCGTCTTTACGAGCTGTTTCAAATAGAAGCTCAGCAATACCGGCAGCGGCATCATCAATATTTGAGTCCTGACGCCTATGCTGGCGTGCTCGATGATATTAAGAAAATGCTTGAGCGGATGGAACTCTGACTCCCGTAAGCGGTCAACACTCGGGAAAATTGTCGCGTAGGTACTCCAGTAATTCGTCCCCTGCAATCCCCACTAAACTTCCGATTCTAACCACATCACTGATTGGCTTTCCATTCACAGCCAACCGCCCTTGAACCTTGGCCGCTTTGTATTTCGCTGATAGATCGTCGTCAGCGTGTGCGCCTCCCTCCTTATTTGCCAAAGCCAGTACGATGTCCTTGTTAGAAACCTGGTTCGTTCCGCTATCCCAACAGATACCGGACCACCAATCTCTGAGGGGCACTCGTGACCCGGCACTGTTGTCCGCGTGGTAGCGAATGAATGATGTTCCCCGATCTGACATCATTATGTTGACCGGAATGGCCACAGCCATGGTTTTTGTGCCGAAGGCCAGCGTTCGTGGCGCTGGCGCGATTACAGGACTGAAGTGAATGGGTTTGTTCAAAAAGTCTGGGTCCAATTGATGTAAGAGCGCGATGCTTCCTTTGCCAGGGAAGTGATGAACCATCACCCGAATTGGCACGGATATGTCGAGCGCCGCGGCCTCCAAGGCAATTGGGTCGCCCGACAAATTGTGGCTATAGAATCTTTCTAGCGCGCCTTCCAGTCGGTGGCGCGTCGTTCGTAGTTTTGTAAGTACCTCTTCGCGTGTCATCTGGATTCTCACTGCAAGGCCCGAATTCTAGCACGACGGCTTTGAGTCTAAAGGTCCTGTGAGTTCCTACGCGGAATTGACCGGGTGTGGGCGCGCGCCTATACTGAATTTCGCGGAAAACTCGTCATGGAACAGCCTGTCATCCTCAGCGCAGTTCGCACGCCTATCGGAAAATTTCTAGGCGGATTGGCGCCGCTTTCTGCGCCGGAGCTTGGCGCGAAAGTGGTGGCCGAATCCGTGCGCCGCGCCGGGATTGAGCCGACGCAAGTGGACGAAGCCATTCTCGGCAATGTTGTGCAAGCTGGGCTGGGGCAAAATCCAGCGCGCCAGGCGGCCCTGAGGGGCGGCCTCGATTCGCGCGTTGCGGCGATGACCATCAACAAGGTGTGCGGCTCGGGACTGAAAGCGGTTGGGCTGGCTGCGCAAGCGGTCGCGCTCGGGGAATCCGAAATAGTGGTCGCGGGCGGAATGGAGTCGATGTCCAACGCGCCGTATCTTGTGAAAGGCGCACGCACCGGCTTTCGCTTGGGCAATGCCGAGCTTCTCGACTCGATGATCATCGATGGGTTGTGGGACGCCTACGAAGATTTTCACATGGGCATGACCGCCGAGCTGGTGGCCGAAAAATACTCCATCTCGCGCGAGGAGCAGGACCGCTACGCGCTGGAAAGCCATCGCCGCGCCGTGCACGCAATCAAGTCGTGCTACGTGACAGACCAAATCGTTCCTGTCGAAATTCCACAGCGCAAAGGTCCGCCGGTGGTGATCAAAACGGACGAATCGCCGCGCGAAGACACTTCGCTGGAAGCGCTGGCCAAGCTGAGGCCCGCATTCAAGAAGGAGGGCGGCACCGTCACCGCCGGGAATGCGCCGGGCACGAATGATGGCGCTGCCGCGCTGATCGTCACCAGCGAGCGCACCGCTTCGCGCCTGGGCCGGCAGCCCATGGCGCGCATCGTGGCGCAGGCCACGAGCGGCGTTGAACCCAAGTGGGTGATGATGGCGCCGGTTGAGGCTGTGGAAAAAATCCTCGCGAAAACGGGTTGGGACCGCGACAAAGACGTCGACCTCTACGAATTGAACGAGGCGTTCGCGGTCGCTGCGATCGCTGTCACGCGGCAGCTCAGGCT
>JASHRI010000273.1 GCA_030037435.1 Candidatus Acidiferrales bacterium
GGCCAGATTCTCGAAACGCACCTCGGCTGGGCTTCGAAGGAGTTGGGCGAGCGTGTGGGGAAACTTCTGGAAACCGGCGCGCGTGCCGAAGCCGTCCGCAAATGGTTTAAGGACGCGTTCGGTCCCACGTCCGTCTGGAAGACGATCTCCGAGCTCGACGACGAAGCCTTGCTCGATTTGGCGCACGACTTCCGCGAAGGTGTTCCGGTAGCAACGCCCGTCTTCGACGGTGCGCGTGAGACGGACATCCGGCACCTGCTGGAATTCACCGAGCTCCCGGAAAGCGGCAAAGTCACGCTGTACGACGGCATGACCGGCGACGCTTTTGCGCAAAACGTGACTGTCGGCTACATCTACATGCTCAAACTCTCGCACTTGGTCGACGACAAAATCCACGCCCGTTCGATTGGTCCCTATTCGCTGATCACACAACAGCCGCTCGGCGGCAAGGCTCAGTTTGGCGGCCAGCGGTTCGGAGAAATGGAAGTTTGGGCCCTGGAAGCTTACGGCGCTGCGCACATCCTGCAGGAACTGCTCACTGCGAAGTCGGACGACGTCTATGGCCGCGCGAAAATTTACGAGGCCATCGTCAAGGGTGAACCAGGCATCGAGCCTGGCGTGCCCGAGTCGTTCAACGTCCTGGTGCGCGAGCTGCAATCTCTGTGCCTGGATGTCGAGCTGATGAAGCGCCAGAAGCCGCAGATCGAAAAGGCGGAAGCAGCGGACTAGCGCCCCCGCGAATTTCGCGGCAGCGCCCGAACAAGTTTTGTAACCGTTTTAGCTCCGGCGTAGCCGGGGGGGAGGCAGCCCTTGTATCGTTCGAGCCCTTATGACCGAGCCAGCCAGATCGCGGATTTCGATTCGATTCGCATCAGCTTGGCGAGTCCCGAAAAAATCCGGTCGTGGTCGCATGGTGAAGTGACCAAGCCGGAAACCATTAACTACCGCACTTTCAAGCCCGAGCGCGACGGCCTGTTCTGCGCCAAGATTTTCGGCCCCGTCACGGACTGGGAATGCTTGTGCGGAAAGTACAAGCGGATGAAGCATCGCGGTGTCATCTGCGACAAGTGCGGCGTTGAAGTCACGCTCAGCAAGGTTCGCCGTGAACGCCTGGGCCACATCGAGCTCGCATCGCCCTGCTCGCACGTGTGGTTTTTCAAGGGTCTGCCCAGCCGCATCGGTTACCTGCTCGACATCACCATGCGCGACCTCGAACACATCCTCTACTTCGAGACGTTCGTCTGCATCGATCCGGGCGAAGTCGCATCGCTGAAGGAAAAGGAAATTCTGCCCGAAGAAAAGCTGCGCGAGTTGCAGCGCGACTATCCCGGTAAGTTCACGTCCGGCATGGGCGCCGAAGCCATCAAGGAACTCCTGCGCCGCGTGGATGTGGACAAGCTCTCGGGTGAGCTTCGCGAAAAAATGAAGGTCGATCCGAGCCTGCAGAAGCGCATCAAGTACGCTAAGCGCCTCAAGGTTCTGGAAGCGTTCCGCAAGAGCGGAAACAAGCCCGAATGGATGATTCTCGACGTGATTCCGGTTCTCCCGCCGGAGCTTCGCCCGCTCGTACCTCTCGACGGCGGCCGTTTTGCCACGTCCGACCTCAATGATCTCTATCGTCGCGTAATCAACCGCAACAACCGCTTGAAGAAGTTAATGGAATTGCATGCGCCCGATGTGATCGTACGAAACGAGAAGCGCATGCTGCAGGAGGCCGTGGACGCGCTGTTCGACAATGGCCGGCGCGGACGCGTACTGCGCGGCACCAACAATCGCCCTCTCAAATCGCTTTCTGACACGCTCAAGGGCAAGCAGGGCCGCTTCCGCCAGAACCTGCTCGGCAAGCGCGTGGACTATTCCGGCCGATCGGTGATCGTCGTTGGCCCGGAACTCAAACTCCACCAGTGCGGTCTGCCGAAGAAAATGGCGCTCGAGCTCTTCAAGCCGTTCATCTATCACCGTCTCGAAGCCGCGGGCCACTGCACCACGATCAAGCAAGCCAAGGAGCTCGTCGAGGCGCAGGAATCGACGGTATGGGACATCCTCGAAGATGTAATCCGCGAGCATCCCGTTCTGCTCAACCGCGCTCCCACGCTGCACCGTCTCGGCATCCAGGCCTTCGAGCCCACGCTCGTCGAAGGCAAGGCCATCCGCATCCACCCACTCGTTTGCACCGCGTTCAACGCGGACTTCGACGGCGACCAGATGGCCGTGCACATTCCGCTCTCGCCTGAGGCGCAGGTCGAAGCCTCGGTCCTGATGCTCAGCTCACACAACATTCTTTCGCCGGCCAATGGCTATCCGCTCGCCGTCCCGACGCAAGACATGGTGCTCGGCATCTACTACATGACCAAAGCCAAGCCGCAAGCCAAGGGCGAAGGCCGCGCGTTCGGCTCGAGCGAGGAAGTGATCATGGCGCTCGAAGCCGGCGAGGTGGAATTGCTCACGCCGATCCGCTTGCGCTACACGGGCGAAGTGATTCAACTCACCAACGCCTACGACGATCAGGACGTTTCGCACACCGAGCCCGTGCAGTTGCACAATCAGTTCCTGCAAACCACCGTCGGCCGCGTGATCTTCAACGATCACCTGCCGTCTGACATGCCGTTTATCAACGGCTTGCTCAAGAAAAAGGGCGTCCAGGCCCTGGTGCAGTATTGCTATCTGCGATTCGGCTTGGAGAAAACCGTTCTCGCGCTCGATCAACTCAAGGAGCTCGGTTTCCTCTATGCCACCAAGGCCGGCGTTTCCATCGGCATCAGCGACATGGTCATCCCCGGCGTCAAGACCAAGCTCGTCGACGCAGCCGAGCACGAGGTCGTCAAGGTGCAGCAGCAATATCTCGACGGCGCCATCACCAACGGCGAGCGCTACAACAAGGTCATCGCCATCTGGAGCGACGTCACCGAGAAAGTCGCCGATGAAATGTTCAAGGCCCTTGAGGAGCAGGACAAGCAGGGCGTGATCAATCCGATTTACGTCATGGCCGATTCCGGAGCCCGCGGTTCGAAGCAGCAGATCCGCCAGCTCTCCGGCATGCGCGGATTGATGGCCAAGCCTTCCGGCGAAGTCATCGAGACTCCGATCACATCCAACTTCCGCGAAGGCCTCACCGTGTTGCAGTACTTCATTTCAACACACGGCGCTCGCAAGGGTCTCGCCGACACCGCGCTCAAGACCGCCGATTCCGGCTATCTCACGCGCCGTCTCGTTGACGTGGCTCAAGACGTGATCATCAATGAATTCGACTGCGGCACGGCCGACGGAATTTACGTCGAGCCAATTCTCGAAGCCGGCGTCGAAGTCGAGCCTCTTCGCGACCGCGTCGTTGGCCGCGTCTCGCTCGAAAAGATCAAGGACTACGAGGGCAACGTGATCGTCGAGGTCAATCAGGAGATCACCGAAGACCTCGCCAATGCCATCCAGGCCGCGGGCATCGAGCGGGTGAAGATTCGCTCCGTGCTCACCTGCGAGTCACGGCGTGGTGTTTGCGCCCGTTGCTATGGCCGCAACCTGGCCACCGGCCGTTTCGTCGAGATGGGCGAAGCCGTCGGAGTCATCGCCGCCCAGTCGATCGGCGAACCTGGCACGCAGCTCACCATGCGCACGTTCCACATCGGAGGCACGGCCACTCGCGTAACCGAACAGTCGAAAGTCGAGGCCCGCAACAATGGCTTCGCGAAGTTTATCGACTTGAAGGTGGTCGAGGGCCGAGGCAAGACCATCGTTTCCATGAATCGCTCGGGCCTCATCGCTGTGGTCGACGAAAAAGGCCGCGAGAAGGAACGCCACCACGTCGTTTACGGCGCTCGAGTCCGCGTCGAAGATGGCCAGCCCGTTACGCTGGGCCAGACCATGGTCGAATGGGACCCCTACACCTTCTCGATCCTTACTGAGTCGGGCGGCACAATCGAATTCAAGGATTTGCAACCCGGCTTGACGATCGAAGAGCAGGTGGACGAAGTCACCGGCCTTTCGCAATTGGTCGTCACCCTTCCGCCGGGCGACGAAAAGCACCAGCCGGCCATTCTGGTTCGCGACTCTTCGGGCCGCGTCCGCAAAAAGTACCTCATGCCCTCGCGCGCTCACTTGATGGTCGTTGACGGAGACGAGGTTCAGCCCGGAGACGTGCTGGCCAAGATCCCGCGCGAAACCACCAAGACCAAGGACATCACCGGCGGTCTGCCGCGCGTCGTTGAACTGTTCGAGACACGCAAGCCGCGCGATCCCGCGGTCATCAGCGAGATCGACGGTATCGTCAAGTACGGCGAGATCGCAAAGGGTCAGCGCAAGATTTACGTCGAAAGCGAAGACGGACGCACGATTAAGGAATACTCCGTCCCGCGCGGCATTCACATCAACGTTCAGGAAGGGGAGCACGTGCGCGCCGGCGAGCCACTGATCGATGGCCCACTCAATCCGCACGACTTGCTCGCCGTCCTCGGCGAGAAGTACACGCAGGCCTACCTGGTCAACTCGATTCAGGAGGTCTACCGTCTGCAGGGCGTCAACATCAACGACAAGCACATCGAAACCATCGTTCGCCAGATGATGCGGTGGGTGAAGGTCGAGGAAGTGGGCGACACCACGTTCCTACTCGAGGAGCAGATCGATAAGTTCCGCTTCCGCGAGGAGAACGACCGCGTGATCCGTGAGGAGGGGCGTCCGGCGACCGGCCGTCCGCTGCTCCTTGGCATTACCAAGGCCTCGCTCTCGACGGATTCCTTCATCTCCGCCGCCAGCTTCCAGGAGACCACCCGCGTCCTCACCGAAGCAGCCATCTCCGGCAAGGTGGACTATCTGCGCGGCCTGAAGGAAAACGTCATTATGGGCCGCCTGATTCCCGCTGGCACCGGCCTCGAGCGCTATCGCAATATTCAGCTCCTTACGGAAATTCCGCGCGAGGAGCCGCAGGCGATGGAGCCCGAGCTCACTCCGGAAGAGGCAGCGGCGCTCGATTTCCTACGCAAGGATACCGACGCCGTCGCCGAAGGCTAGGCGAAACGAAAAATCAACCGGGCGGGCCCGCGGCGCGGGCCCGTCTTTTTTTGCGCCACCCCCTTCACCCTGTTGAGCAAATTGGCATAAGCCCTCGCTTTCTTTTGCCGATCAGCTCGGCCGCCCGGTAAAATTCGAGTGAGGGTGAAGTACCGCGTGCGCCCCCTTCGCACCTGCTCTCGATAAAAAGAACCGGCCTATGTCTGAAAGCTCATCGGAAGCCAATTCGCGGCAACCCGGCACACCGGCTTCAGCCGATGCTCAGGTGCAGAAGCTCGCCGAGGTGATTGCCCGCTCCCAGCACAACTACCGGGAGCTGATTGACAATTTGGATCAGGCGCTCTTCACGATTTCGCTCACCGGTGAACTGCGCGTCGCCAATCTTCGCTTGTCCGAGATTTTGGGGGTTTCGTTTCAAGCGCTCATCGGCCATTCACTGAGCGAATTTATTGAGTCGCCTGCGCAGGCCGAGGCGGAGCGCGCGCTTCCGGCATTTTTGGAGAAAGGCGTCTGGTCGGGCACCATACCGGTGCGACTGAAAAGGGATGCGGAACTCCACTATTTTGACTGCTGGCTGCAAACGGTGGAGGACCAAGGGCGGGTAACCGGCGTCACGGGCTGGGCGCGCGACGTCACTTCGCAGCGCGAATCCGAAATTCGCTTTGCTGAGCTTTTTGAGTCGCTCCGAGAAGGAATTTTCTTTACCACCCCACAGGGACGCATCCTGGACGCGAACCCAGCGATGGTTCGGATGCTAGGATATGACAGCAAAGAGGATTTGCAGCAGCGCAATTTTGCGGATCTTTACGACAATCCTGCCGACCGCCCCCAGATCATTCGTAAGCTCGAAGAAACCGGAGTCATCCAAAACAACGAGGTAGTCTTTCGTCGCAAGGATGGCAGGCGGATTCACTGTCTCTCCTCTGGATTCGCGATCCGCGATGCGGCTGGAAAGCCCCTTCGTTTGCAGGGCACGCTCGTCGACATCACCGAACGCAGGGAGATCGAAGAGCGCCTTCACCAGGAGCGTGAGTTTGGCCGCCGCCTTGTCGAATGCTTTCCAGACATGATTGCGGTTCTCGACTCCCAGTCGGTTTTCACGTTTGTTAGCGATCGTGTGAAGGAAGTGCTTGGCCTGTCTCCGGAGCAGTATCTCGGACAGCCGCTCGGCGGCAGGGCGCATCCTGATGATCGCGAAGATCTCGCGAGGACTATCAAGGACGTCATTCAGGGTCGCGAGCGCTACGCCCAGGTTGAATCCCGCGTGCGCCATGCCGACGGCTCGTGGCGCATCCTGCGCGCCACCGCTAGCCCGTTGTCGGGTGTAAAAGGAGAAATCATCGGAGCCGTTGCTTCGGTGCGCGACGTCACCGAATCGAAGCGTTTCGAGCAGCAACTACTTCAGAGCGAAAAGTTCGCCGCGATGGGGCAGATGATGGCCGGCGCGGCCCACGAGCTAAATAATCCGCTTACTGCGATCTTGGGAGTCGGCGAGCTCCTGCGTGAACGCGCCGCCGATGAATCCATGCGCCGCCAGATCGACCTCGTGCTGCAACAGGCTCGCCGGGCCGCGGCAATCGTCCAGAACCTGCTTGCATTCTCGCGGCCGCTCGCGCAGGGACGCGCGCGCGTGCGTCTCGATGAAATTATTCAAGAGCTTTTGCGTCCTCAGGAACCCGTGCTCGCTCAAAAAAACATTCGCGTCACTTTCGAGCCACCGACCGGGCTTCCTGCTGTCGAGGGAGACCGGAAACTCCTCTCCCAGGCGTTGTTCAACATCATCGTCAACGCGGAGCAGGCGATCACGGCGACAGGGGGTGGCGGCACGGTTCAGATTTCAGCCGCGCGCGCCGGTGAGCGCGTCGAATTAACCTTCGCCGACAGCGGCCCGGGCATCTCCCCCGAAAACGTAGGCAAGATTTTCGATCCATTTTTCACGACGAAGCGGCCGGGCGGAGGAAGCGGGTTGGGTTTGACGATTTCGCTCGCCGTCATCAAGGAGCATGGCGGCACGATCGAGGTTCAATCCACGCCGGGCGCCGGCGCAGCTTTCCATGTATTTCTGCCAATTCCTGCGGACCAGCTTCGGCCTGGCGCCGAAGCCGCTCCGGCCGCCAAAGCAGCTCCGCCCAAGGCCGAGCCGTTGCGCGGGCACGCTGTGTTGATCGTCGACGACGAGGAAAGCATTCGCGAAATCGTGCAAGAGGGCCTCGCGGCTCGTGGCATGAAAGTGGATGCTGTCGAAAGTTCCGAGCAGGCTCTCGCGCACCTCAGCACCGCCTCCTACGAAATCATTCTCTGCGATTTCAATCTGCCGGGCATCAACGGTCCGCAATTTTTCGAGCAGCTGCACTCAGATCGCGGGGATGCTACGCCGCTCTTTGTTTTTATGACGGGCGAATTGGTCGAGCCTTCTTTGGTGGACCGTTGGCGAGCAAAAGGGGCCTGGATCGTGCAAAAACCATTTCACGTGTCCGCGCTGGCCGGGCTGCTCGCGGAAGTCCTGCAGCCTCAGCCTTCTCGCGCAAAATAGCAGGCAATCCTACGGTATCGTCTTCGGTGTAGCGTCGTTCGGATCTACGCCGAAGTCCCAAACGTAGAGGCTCATGCCTTCGTTCGGGACCGATTCCGCGAGCACGTATTCTCCCGGCGCTAAGGCCTTCCCGAGCGTGAAGCGGAACACGCCGTTCGCTACCGTCCATCGTTGCATCGGTATCTCGTCTCGCACGGCTTGCTGCTCGCCGAAAAGCTGATCGAGATTCTCTACGTGCCGCTTGTCGCCTTTGATCTTTGCCTCAATCAATTGGATTGAGGGTTCGCGGGCGTCCGCAGTGCGGATGTAGAACTCTGGCCGGTCGGATCTCACTCGCAGCTTCGCGTGCGGGCCCTCAATCGACACGCTATGGCGGCTTGGGACAATCGGCACCGGCACCATCACCTTTTCTACGGCCCTGCGCTTCGAGAGCGCCGTGGTCGTCTCCGCCTGCGGCAATGGAAGCACCGCCTTGCCGTCAAAAATGAAAAGATGATCGCCCGGGGGTAGGTAAATGCCGGGAGCAACCTCCAGACTGGCATCGATGTCGAGCATCTCCGGGTTGCGCTCATTCTCCTCTTTTTTCACTTTGGCGAGGAGTGCGGCATCGCCTTGCGCTTCGGTCGTTTCGGCCTTTTTGGTTGCGTCCCAGTCCACCAGGTCCGTGGGAATCACTTCCCACTGAGAACGGTCGAGGCTGTAGAAGCGGACGCGGTCCCCCTGCACCTGATATTCGCGCACCAGCTGGACCTCGCCATTTTTCAGAATGAGCTTTTTTCCTCGCGGCAACACTGGACTGGCATTCGCATTCGCCTGCGTCGATTGGTCGTCCGAAGTGGCTGCGGCGGGAGGAGTCGGTGAGTTTTGGGCTTTAAGGACCTGGGGTATCGTCGCGACGATTAGCAGCACAAGCGAGGCCCGCGCGATCGTCGCCATCGCCCATTTCATCGATCGTAGACTTCGGGCCATTGCCGGTGCGCCTCGCCGCGTCAGGCCCTAGGCCCGGTGCGGCGGCTCGGTGAGCTGATCAAGCATAGCTCGGAGCCCGTTCGGCTACAACTCGGACGGAACGTGAGAAAAGCTGGAGGCAATTCAGGAGTCCAAGGAGATCAGGACAGAATCGAGAGGCGAAAGCCTAGTGGTCGCAGCGGGGGTGCAGCACCGTCATAATCATCAAGTCGGATTGCGTGAACAGCCACGCGTCGGCGCTCACAGCGCCCACGGCGCGCGCCATCGATCCGAGATGTTTGCTGCTGGCCAGGTTTCGCAGGTGCTCGCGGCAAATGCCGGTCAAGCTGGAAACCTCTTCCTCAGTGAAAATCTTCTGACTCGACTTCACTCGGACCATGTGAGCCTCGCAGCCACTGTGATGTCGCCACCAAATTAAACGATGCTCGATTCCGTTGCAATAGCTGTTCCGTACCAACCGAGGCAAACTATGTGGCTATGCGGAAGGCAAACCGTGTTAGTTCGCGAAGCCCCCGGCGCGTTCGAAATTGGCCGCGATTTGCAGCACGCGTCCCTCGCTGAAATGCGGCCCTAGAATTTGCATTCCGATGGGAAGTCCCGCTGCGGTCTTGCCGCAGGGCACGGAGATGCCTGGGACGCCTGCGAGAGAACCAGTAACCGTGTAGATGTCGGCGAGATACATCTGCAGCGGATCGGCGGTTTTTTCGCCCAGGCGAAAGGCCGGCGTAGGAGCCGTCGGGGCGACGATCGCGTCGACCTTCTGAAACGCGTCCGCAAAGTCCCGCGCGATAAGGGCCCGGACTTTTTGGGCGCGCAGATAGTAGGCATCGTAGTAGCCGGCGGAAAGAGCATATGTGCCGAGCATAATCCGTCGCTTCACCTCAGGCCCAAAGCCGCCTTCCCGCGTATTTCGATACATCTCGGTGAGCGTGCCGCCGGGAACGCGCAGGCCGTAGCGGACACCGTCGTAACGCGCCAGATT
>JASHRI010000024.1 GCA_030037435.1 Candidatus Acidiferrales bacterium
GGTCCAGCCGTTTTCCAGATACAAGCGGTGCAAATCGGCTTCCGTGCCTGACGGGAGAAGGCGCGAACGCGGCGACGGAACAGCGCGCGCGACAAGCTTCATTTCATTATTCGTGAGGGGCTTGGTGAGCGCGTCGAGTATCTCGCGCATCAGGGGCGCGCCCGTGATGGGGTCGGGACCTTCGACATACTCGCGGAGTCTTGCGCGCGTCATGCCCACGACGGGATACGGCGGAAAACTAAATCGCAGGGGCATTCCATGCGCCCGCAAATCGCGTTGAATATAGTCGGAGAAGCGCGCGGTGGTGATGGGAGCGGTGGGAATGCCAAAATCGTTCTCGAGCCTGCGGCTGTGTTCGGCGACCGCCGAGGAACAGCCGTCTCAACCGCCGACGCCGAAGATGACGGCGTTGGCTTGATCTTTGATTTCAGCCCAGAGATCGGGCGCATCCATGAACATGTTGCCGGGCTTGTGCTTGAGCACGGCGCGAGCCGACGGAATATTGCGACCCAGCCAGCCGCGCACTTCTTCAAGAAATTCGTAGCCGCCGGCGAAGCCGACGTCGACCAAATAGACGGTCTTGCCCTGGAGCGAATTGGGGCGCGGCGCCATCGACAGAAATTGCTTCGATTGCACGGGCTCGCCGAGCGGGTCGAGCGCGGTACACGATGAAGCGGGAAGAGCGCTGGGCGTCTGAATTGCGGTCTGTGCCATCGGAAGCCTCCCAAGCCGGCACGTTGGCCGACGATATTGCGAGTAATTCGATTTTACATCCGATGAAGCAGACAGATGGCGGAAATTGGGAAAACGGCGAAGTTGCCGTCAGCGCTTCTGCGCGACGCGCGCTGGCGCGTCAGCGGTGGCCCCGCCGGCGCCATGCCGCGCCAACGTGACGAAGGCGGCAGCCGAGCGAGGCAGAGTGCGATCTCGGCGGTAGACAATCCCAAGCTCGCGCCAGACCTCCATATCCGAGATGGGGATGAGCTTCACCTGTCCGGCGCGGACCTCGTCCTGCGCGAAACTTTCGCTGATCAGCGAGACGCCAAGGCCGGCGGCGACGAAGCGTTTGATCATGCCGACGCTGGCAAGCTCCATGGCGATGCGCAGGCGGGATCGGAATGGGCGAAATTGCTTGTCGAGGACCTGGCGGGTAAAGCCAGTCTTGGGAAAAATGAGCGGCTGATCGGCCACGTCGCTGGTGCGGACGGTTTTCGCGGAAGCCAGCGGGTTTGATGGGCTAGTCATCAGCATGAGCCGGTCGCGAAAAATGGGATGAACTTTCAGGCTTGGTGATTTGACCGGCAGAGTGACGATACCGACATCGACAGTGCCGTCTTCGACTTTCTCGAGAACCTTGTGACTGAAGTTGCGATAAATGCTGATCTGCACGGAAGGAAATCGACGGCTATATTCGGCAAAAATGTCGGGAAGGACGTAGAGGCAGGTCGCTTCATTGGCGCCGACCGCCAGAGTGCCGCGAGGAGTGGCGGCATGGTCCGCCACGGCACGTAAAGACTCGTTGCGTAGTGTGAGCAGGCGGTTGGCATACTCGAGCAGCGCCTCGCCCGCTACGGTAAGACGGACCGATTTGCCGACGCGGTCAAAGAGCTTTTGTCCATACTCCTGCTCCAGCTGGCGAATTTGGGCGCTGACAGCCGGTTGCGAGCGGTAAAGCTTCTGGCCGGCGCGCGAAAAACTGCCCTGTTTGGCGATTTCGATAAAGGTAACGAGGTGATCGAAGTCCATAGGTTGGCGGCCCGAATTATAACAAAAGATGGGGTGAAGACAGGGTGAAAGCGGGATGCACCGAAGAAATACAGGGACCTGTGACCCGGGCCGTGATCGGATCGTCGAGCAGGACGCATCAGCTGCCGATCATCTGGCCTTCGGCGTTCCAGGAACGTGCCATTCGCGCCCATCGCGGCGGAGAAGTTCGTCGGCTTGCGAAGGTCCCCAACTGCCGGCGGCATAATTGGGAAAATCACGAGGCGGAAGCGCGCTCCAAACATCCAAGATTGGCTGAACGACGGACCAGCCGGCCTCGACCATGTCCGCGCGCTGGAAAAGAGTGGGATCGCCTAACATGCAATCGTAGAGCAACGTTTCATAGCCAGTGGAAGGAGCGGTGCCGAAATAATCGGAGTAGCGGAAGTCCATGTTCACCGGCCCTAAACGGACGGATGGCCCAGGAATTTTGGCCTCGAAACTAAGCGAGATGCCTTCATCGGGCTCGATGTGAATGACGAGTTCGTTGGGTGGGATTTTTTCGACGAGGGTCTTGCGAAATAAAACGAACGGCGGCCGCCGGAAGCGAATCACCATTTGCGTGACGCGCTCTTTTAGACGTTTGCCGGTGCGCAAATAAAACGGTACGCCCGCCCAGCGCCAATTGTCGATGTGCAGGGCTATGGCGACGTAGGTGGGCATTTTGGAATCGTGCGCCACCTGCGGCTCGTTGCGATAGGCGTCCACGTGCTTCCCGCCGATCGTTCCGTCGGCATACTGGCCGCGCACTGCCTGGTCGAGAACGCGCTCGGGGCTGAGCGGCTGAATCGCGCGCAGAACTTTGGTCTGCTCGTCGTGAACCGCGGCAGCGTCGAACGAGATCGGCGGCTCCATAGCGGAAAGTGTGATCAACTGAAAGATATGGTTGGGCACCATGTCGCGAAGAGCGCCAGCCGTTTCGTAATATCCGCCGCGCAGCTCGACGCCCAGCTGCTCCGCGACGGTGACCTGGACATGGTCAACATAGCGGCGATTCCACACGGGCTCGAAGATTCCGTTGGCGAAGCGAAACGCTAGAATATTCTGGACGGTTTCCTTGCCGAGATAATGGTCGATGCGATAGACCTGTGTTTCGTCGAGCACTTCGCCGACGGAACGATTGAGGGCGACGGCGGTCGCCAGGTCGTGGCCGAAAGGCTTTTCGATCACAACGCGCCGCCACTTCGATCCGTCCTGCTTCACAAGACCGGCCGAACCGAGGTGCTGCACGATGATCGGAAAAAAAGTCGGACTGGTAGCCAGATAAAACAGACGGTTACCTTCGGTGCCCTGCTCGCCTTCCACTTTGGCAAGTTGTTCGCCAAGTTTGGTATAGAGCGCAGGATCCTTGAAATCGCCCGACACGTAGTAAAGGCGCTTGACGAACCAATCCCAGACGGATGTGTCGAAATCGCCGCCGTAGAATTCGCGGACATCGTCCGTCATGCGCTGGCGAAATTGCTCGTCGGAGTACTGCTCGATCGAAATGCCTACGATCGCGAAGTGCTCCGGCAGGAGCTTGCCTTTCGCCAGATTGAAGATGGCGGGCATCAACTTGCGCTTGGTAAGGTCGCCGCCGGCGCCGAACATCACCATCGCGCAGGGGCCCGGCGGATTGCCAAGGCGTTCGCGAGAGACTGCGGCGGGATCATGCGCGTCCACGGAAGGCACCTCGCGGCGAGATCGCGTGAACTTGCGTCGCTCGCCTGGCTTGCGCGCGACGTCCAGATTTGTCGATTCGAGTTTTCATCATGCCCATCCTAGTAGACAAAATCAGCCGGGGAAAACCCTTGGCGCAAGAGGTTGCCGCCAGGGGACCACAATTTCAGGACAGCGCTTGCTGAATCGCCTGCTGCAGCCGGGCAAGATCGGCGGCCAGGCCAGCGCCGAGATGAACGCGAAGCACGCGCCGGTTTCGCTCGGCGAGAACCTGGAAGTCTCCGCGCGCCTGTGCGGCCTTGACCACGCCGAAAGTGTATTTTTGGCCGGGCACGGGAAGGTCGGCGGCATCGTCGCAAGTGATCTGCAAAAATACGCCGGAATTCGGGCCACCCTTGTAGGCTTGTCCCGTGGAATGGAGAAAGCGCGGGCCGAAGCCGAGGCAGGTGGCGACCCGGCGCTTGTCGCGAACCGCGTGGCGAATGGATTGAAGCGCGGACTCGTTGGCACCGTTCATCGGAAGATAGCCGAGGACAGCGAAATAATCTCCGGCTTGAAGACGCGCGAGGTGGGCGCGAAGGAAACCGGCTAGCGTCTTGTCGCTTCCAGCGCCCTGCTGAATCGCGGCGGCATTTTTCGAATCGGTGAAAAGCTTGATGCCGCTGTCTTGCAGGACGGGAGATTCCGCGGGAAGCGAACCCGATTGTTCGTACGCGTCAGTCAACTTGCGGGTTTCGACCTTGCTGGCTTCGACATCAGGCTGATTGAAAGCATTAATGCCGATGATCGAACCGGCCACCGCTGTGGCGATTTCCCAGCGGAAAAATTCCTGGGCGATATCGTAGTTGGCGGGAACGGTGATGCGAACCACGGGCTGGCCGGACTTTTCGAGAGCGTCCACGGCCGCCGACTGCGCGGAATCGGATTCTCCTTCGAGACGCAGATACGCGAAAACGCGGTCGTTGCCATAAACATTCGGCACGCCGATTCTTTCTCGATCCACCGGAATCAAGCCTTTGCCCTCTTTTCCGGTCGATTCAGCAAGCAGCTGCTCGAGCCAGGCGCCGAGATCGGAGATGCCGGGGGACGTGAAGATGGTGACTTTGTCACGGCCGTTCTTTTGCAGCGTTCCGAGGATGGCGCCGAGAATCGCGCCGGGATTTTCGTCCGCGGGCACCACCGAGGCGCAGGAATGAACCATCTCTTCGGCTCGATCAAGCAATTTCGCGACGTCGATTCCCTGAATCGCACCGGGAATCATGCCGAAATTCGAGAGGGCGGAGTAGCGGCCGCCAATGCTGGGCACGCCGTAGAAAATGTGACGGAAGCCTTCGGATTCCGCCACCTTTTGCATGTGCGAGCCGGGATCGGTGATGGCGATGAACTGGCGCCCGGCCTGCGCGGGGCCGACTTTGCGTTTTACTTGCTCGAAGAAATATTGCTTGAAAATGTTTGGCTCGAGAGTGCTGCCGGACTTGCTGGAGACGATGAAGACGGTGTTGGCGAGATCGAGCTTCGATTCGAAGGCGCGAATCTCGGCGGGATCGGTGGAGTCGAGGACTGAAATTTGCGGAAAGCCCGGAACTTTGCCGAAGGTGAGCTCCAAAACTTCGACGCAGAGGCTGGAACCGCCCATGCCGAGAAGAGCGGCATGCGTGAAGCCGGCGGCGCGAATATCTTCGACAATCTTCTGGAAGCGTGCACGATTCGAAATCTGGTCTTCAGTGACGGCGAGCCAACCGAGCCATTTGCTTTCATCGGTGTTGGTCCATAGAGAAGCGTCGCGAGCCCACAAACGCTTCACTTTGTTGCCTTTCTTCCAATCGTCGATCGTGGCCTTCACGGCTTGCGCGAGATCGTTTGGCAGCTGATACGTGAAGTGGCCCGGCACGGAGGGAGCGGGTTGTTTCGCGTGCTGGTCGACGGCGGCTAGAAGCTTGTCGAAAGCCTCGGCGAAAAGCTTCACGCCGTCTTCGACGAGTTGGTCCGTGACCGCCTTCATGGAAATGCCGGCGCGCTGCAGATCCTGCATCGTCCGACCCGCTGCATCGACGTTTTCTTCCAGGCTTGCGCGCGGTACGCCGTGGTCGCGGAAAGCGTCGTAGGTGGCGGGCGGAATGGTGTCGACCGTATCGCGGCCGATCAGTTCCTCCACATAGAGCAGATCGCTGTAGGCCGGATTCTTCGTGCTGGTGCTCGCCCAAAGGACGCGCTGCGTGCGGGCGCCACGCGCGGCGAGCGCCTGCCAGCGCGGGCCGCTAAAAATCTCCTTGTAACGTTGATAGGTAAGCTTGGCGTTGGCAATTGCAACTTTGCCCAGCAAACTTTTCACCAGTTCGCGGTCCGCGTCGGTTTTCGCGGATTTGAGGCGTTCGGCAAGCTGGCCGTCGACGAGGGTGTCGATGCGGCTAACGAAGAAACTGGCGACACTGGCCACGCGGCTGACGTCGCCTCCAGCCTTGGCGAAGTCCTCAAGGCCAGTGATGAAAGCTTCGGCGACTCGCTCATACACTTCTTGGGCGAAGAGCAACGTGATGTTGATGTTGATTCCCTCTCCGAGCAGCTGGCGTATCGCGGGCAGACCTTCGGTCGTGCCGGGAACCTTGATCATCACGTTATCGCGGCCCACCGTTTTCCACAGGCGGCGAGCCTCAGCGATGGTTTCCTGGGTCTTGTGCGCGAGGTAGGGAGAAACCTCGAGGCTCACGTAACCGTCACGGCGCTTTGACTCGTCATACACGGAGCGAAACACATCAGCAGCATCCTGTACGTCGCGAATCGCAAGCTGTTCGTAGATGCCAGTCGCATTGAGGTCCTTGCGAGAGGAAAGCTCGGCAAGAGTCTGCGAATAGTCCGTACTGCCGGCAATGGCCTTCTCAAAGATCGACGGATTCGAGGTCATGCCGCGAAGGCCATCTTCACGGATCAGCCGCGCAAGTTCGCCGGTGGAAATCAGACTGCGGCGGATGTAGTCGAGCCAGACGGACTGGCCGAGCTCCAGGAGAGCTCGTAACGGATTCTGTGTCTGCGTTCCCGTTGAACTTCCGGTCGCTTGTCGCGCGTTCGAACTCATGATCGTTACCCCTTTTTGACTATGATTTCCGCGGAATCGATTCGTTGTTCATCTGATTGAATTGGATGCGCGCCTCGGTCAACAGGAGGCAGGGCCGAAGCCGCGTTGGGTTGGAAACGCCAGTCGAATTTCAGCGTTGCAATTGTTTCGCTACTGCGAAATCCATCTGCCAAACGACATCTTACCCCAGGAAGCGGCGGCTCGACGACAATGAACTTGAGACGCCCTAACCGTCTCGATTTAGCACACTTGCGTGACAATTTTGCCAGGGGCTATTTAGACGCTGGCGACGGAGCCGCCGTCGACGCGATAGTTTGAGCCGGTGATGAACGAAGCCTGATCCGATGCCAGAAATACACAGATGCCAGCCGTTTCGTCAGGGCGACCGGCGCGTCCCAGAACGATGTTGGGCCGCAAGTCTCGAAGAAAGGCGCGCTCGGCTTCGTCGATGGTAATGGATTTCTCTTTTGCCTGGCGGTCGAGCATTTCGTCGACCAGAGGCGTGCGAATAAAAGCCGGTGAAACGGTGTTCACGACGATGCCATCGCGGCCGTAGGCTTTCGAAAGACTCTTGGTGAGACTATTCAGGGCGGCCTTCGACGCGTTGTAATGTGGCATGAAGGGATCGGGCTGCACGCCGGATTCGGACGAGATGTTAATGATGCGTCCCCATTTCTGCTTCTGCATGTGCGGCAATGCCGCGCGGCAAGCGCGCACCGCGGACATCACGTTGAGTGAGAAAACGTCGAGCCATTCCTGATCGGTCAGATCGGCGAAGGCGCCAAAGCGCCCGATGCCGCCCGCGTTATTTACAAGGACGTGGATCGCGCCGAAGCGGGCGACGGTCTGCTGAACCACCTCTTCAGGACCGCCGGCCTTAGCCACGTCCGCCACAACTCCGTGAATTTCAGCTCCAGAAGCGCGCAGCTCGGAAGCAGTGGCGTCGAGCGACTTCTGATTGCGTCCATTAATGACCACGCCGCAGCCCTCACGAGCGAAAGCGAGCGCGATCGAGCGGCCAATGCCCTCACTTGATCCGGTGACGAGAACCACCTTGCCCTTGAGACCTAATTCCATTTTGCACTCTCCTATCGCAGAGGACGTGGACGGAATAACCTTACCATTCTTGGATGAGCGCGACGCTGGCTAGACTCGCGCGCTTTACAAACGCTCTTTGAAGTGCCAAGCTCTGGCCCACAAACGATCCTCGATCAGGACAAGGAACGATGAAGCTATTCACTCCCCGCGAAGCGGCCCAAGTGCTTGGCATCAGCTATCCGACGCTGAAGCAATGGATTTACAAAGGCAAAATCCACACTGTGCAGACCGCCGGCGGACACCATCGCGTGCCGGAGAAAGAACTGGACAAGTTTCTTTACAAGGCTTCGGAAGGCGGCGAGGTGAGCGAACGCCGGACAAATTTCAGGCGCATCAGCGGGCGGAATCAGCTGGTGGGGCGCGTAACCGATATTAAGGTGAGCGGGCTAATGGCCCAGGTGACGCTGTCGATCGGAGGACAGCACATCACGTCGATCATCACGGCGGATGCGGTGCGAGAGATGCGGCTTAAGGTGGGGGAAACGGCTGCCGCACTGGTGAAATCGACTGAAGTGATGATCGTTCGACCGTGAGAGGCCAACTTGAACGGGACACGATTCATTTTAGCGGTCCTGGCCGGCGGCGCGGTTTCGTCGGCAACCGACTGGCTTTTCATGGGCGACCTGATCTATAAGCGCTACAACAAACATCCCGAAATTTGGCGTCACAGAGGCAATACGCCGGGAGAAAGTAGCGCGATCGGCTGGTCGGCGCCGATGCCATTTCTGACATGCGCGGTTTTTGCGGCCCTCTGTGGGTGGCTGAACCTTCATTCGTTCCACGGGACTTTCAGCTTGGCGGTCGCCGTGTGGCTAATGGCTCCGCTGCCTTGGATCATCACCACCTACCTGTTCATAAAGCTGCAGCCGATGATCGCAACATCCTATTCACTTGGATGGCTTGCGAAGCTGGTGGTGGCGGCTCTGGCGGTCCATTTCATCTTGCGCTAAACACACGAGCAGAACCTTCAGGGTGCGGCCAGCGGACGCGCTAGCCCCTTACGCCATATTTCCGGAGCAGCCGGAACGGGCGCAGTGCAACGTAAAGCGGCGCGAGTCGGTGCGGCAATCGCACGGATCCCCAATAGTCATCATCCGCAGGAACAAGCGTCAGCCGGACGGCATAGCGCCAGCCATTGAGCGTGTTCGACAACATCTTTCTACGATAGCGGAATCGCCAAGCCGCGCTCATCTTGGGCCAGTCATGGCTCAAGTGCGCGCGCTCGATTTGGCGCGCAAGGGACATCGCGACGGCATCGCTCTCCATGCGCGAGGCAACGGCGGCCGGCAACGGAGTGCCGAGCACTCCGGCGGCGAGAGCCAGGCCTAAATACAACATACGTTGCGTGCCCCGCAATTGCGTGTTGCGAAAAACCCGGTCCCAGTCGAGTCGAGGCTGCGATTGAACGAACTCGGATACGTCCGCGATCCATGAGATGCGTGCCCAGAAATCTTTCGAGCCGTGCACGCAGAGAATTGGCAGCATGTCCTCCGGACCGAAGGTGCGCAATTGTTGGCCGCCAAGATTCACCGATTGCAGGCGCCCGGCTAGTTCGTCGAGGTCCGGCGGAGCGGGAAAATGCCTCAGCGTCGCTTCCGTGTGCAATTCGACGAACAGACGGCGGCTGTCGTCGGAATACTGATATTCGCCAGGCACGGGCGACTTGGCGCCCTCCTGCGACAGATTCCACGGATATTTCGGGCGGAGGCCGAGGCCGGCCAAAATATCGTTGGCCTTGGCCATATCGCGCTGGCCAAGAACGATGTCGAGATCCTCAAACTCTCTGAGCGCAACATCTCCATAAGCTTGCGCGGAAAGAATCGGGCCCTTGTAGGGAATCGCCTGCACTCCACGAGCCTGGAGAGCATCCACAACGCGAATCAATTCCGCAGTGAGCGCCATGCTACGCACCACGCCTCCGCGGATCACGTTTTTCAGTCGAGCCAGTTGTGCGGGCGCGACCAGATCCTCCGCGCAAGCGCAAATTTGGCGTCCGAGAAGAAGTCCGATCGAATTTTCGGCCGCGGCGGAAAGAGCAAAGTTCCAATCAAGAGGCCCGGCAACGAGTGCGCGAATCTCATCGGCCATCGGAGGCAACATTCTCGTGCGCGCACAACAGACGAGCAGGCGCTTTTCCGGGCAAACGGCATCGTGTGGCGAAGGAGTCATCAGACTAGCGCAAAGGATGAGTCGGGTGAATTCTACGACATTCAACCTCGGCCGACCGAGGATTCGGCAAGTGAATTCAGCGGACAGCAAAGTCTCCCGCACCATCACGGATCCGAGGGTATAGGAGACTCTTATGAATGGATATGAGTGGACAGACTAGGATGAGGCTCGAATCCGGATCTCGCCGCGCGCGAGCGGCGAACGCCTATGCCGCCAAGGCCCGCGGCAATGGGCCTTGCATGGAAATCTTCATGCCAATCTTGAGCAACCTGGAGCGCAGACTCGTCGGGTCGATACCTGCGCCGGCGCAAACGCGCTCGAAATCAGCGCCACCCTCGAAGAGAAATTCTTGCGCTTCGCGGCGAGCGCGCAGCGTTCCGTTGCGCCAATCCTCGACGGCTTGCACCAGCACAGCCGTCCACAGCCGGCGCTCTCCGATAAAATCCTCGCTCACTTCACTTGTTCGGACGTGCATTGAGTTCCCGCTCATTTTTCCCCCTGGGCATGGGCTCGATCGGCCATCCTGACCTGATCGTCTTTGTCCTCCGTGCCGCGAATAGAAATGCACGCTTGCCGCCAATAGCTTGCTCGACGCGGCCAATGGGTGGGCGCCGCGCAATTCGTTACAAGTAAAGGGGCTTGCAGCATTAGACGTTTTCAATGAATCAGGAAGCGAGAAGGACCGGCTTGGCGCCGATGATTCGCCGCCGTACAGATGTTTCAGCTGGGGGCAAATGAAGCGCGGACGTTCGCTGAATTTCGGGGGAAAACGCGACTAGTGAACGACCTCGAGGGACAAGACTTCGCGAAGTTTAGCTGCTAGGAGTGCGCGGGTGAACGGCTTCTGCAACAGGGCTGCATCTTTTTCCAAGATTCCTTGATGCACAGCGGCTTGGTCCGTATAACCGGACATATATAACACCTTGATTCCCGGACGCATGGCAACGATGCGCTCGGCTACCTCGCGGCCGCTGATGCCCGGCATCACGACATCGGTCATCAGCAGGTGGATCGCGCCGGAATGCATTGAGGCCAATTCCAGCGCGGTGTGGCCATCCTCTGCTTCGAGCACGGTGTAGCCGCCCATTTCCAGGTACTGGCGAGCCAGCTCGCGGACTCCTCGCTCGTCTTCGACGAGTAGCACAACTTCGGAGCCACGCGGCAGAGACATTGCATCCGGCCGCCGCTCGTGCGTGCCGGCCGGAGAATCCTCTTCAATTTTAGGCAGGTAGATCTTGAAGGTCGTACCGCGGCCCAGTTCGCTATAAACCCAAATGTAGCCGCCGCTCTGCTTGACGATACCGTAGACTGTTGCGAGCCCGAGTCCCGTGCCCTTTCCCTTTTCCTTGGTCGTAAAGAACGGCTCAAAGATATGCGTCTGCGTGTTCGCATCCATGCCACACCCGCTGTCAGTGACGGCAAGCATCACGTATTTTCCCGGTGCAAGCACGGCTGGCGGATGGACGCACGACGAATCCAGCTCGACATTGGCCGTTTCGATTGTCAGGCGACCTCCGCGCGGCATCGCATCGCGCGCATTAACCGCGAGATTCATCACCACCTGTTCGATCTGGCTTCGGTCGGCTTTTACGAGCCACAAATCGCTCTCCGTCGACGTGCGAAGTTCAACGTCCTCGCCAATCAGGCGTCGCAGAATCTTTTCCATGTCTGCCACGACGCTGTGAACGTTCAACACTTTGGGCGCCAGCATCTGTTTGCGGCTGAACGCGAGCAATTGC
>JASHRI010000274.1 GCA_030037435.1 Candidatus Acidiferrales bacterium
ATCGTTCTCTCACTCGTGATTACAATCTGTTTGATTTCGGCCGCATGGCTTTCATCGAGGCAGGTTTCCGCGCGCCTGTAGCGCCGCGCCAGTAGTCGCAGGGTTCGAGCTGCACACCGCCTGATCTTCAATAGTGTCAGTGGTACAGTATTGCCGCCATGCAAGAACTCTTTAGCCCCGCCCTGCGATTGCTCGCAGATGTCAAGAACACGCTGGACCGTCTTGTAAAAGCCATAACCGAATATCAGCAGGCCGACACCACACGGGCAGAGCAAGAAGCCCAGGCTGAACTCAAGGCAGTGGTGCGCCTTCCCGCAGAAGTCACCGAATATTATCGCTCCGAACAGAGAGAGCGCCCGGTCAAAAATCGTGATGAAAACATCAGAATGGCCTTCGAAGGACTCGCCTTACTTGCTGCAATTTGCCTAGCTATCCTTACCTTCTCTACGTTGGTAACTCTCAAGGGGCAGCTCACTCAAATGCAGCGCCAAACCTGCATACAACAACAAGCCTCGATAAACGCCGAACGGGCTTGGGTCGGATTGGCTGGTACGCCACAAGTTGAAGTCAGTTCTTTGCAGCAGCAGAAATTTACGGCAAACATTCAACTCACTCTCCAGAATTTTGGAAAGGGTCCAGCATTGAATGCTTCCGCCGGCGGTCAGTTCGCTCTGCATGGGCACGTACAAGAAGTTCAAAACGCTACGTGCAATCTGATATTCCCTATGGTCGGCCTGAAGCCAACCGCTCCAGTCGCTTCCAACCTCGGTGATCTGCTCACTAAAACTCAATGGGGAACAATTATTTTCCCGAACCAACCCGTCACCGAGAGTGTCGCGAGTCAAGGAAAGTCTGCCGACATTTTGAACCAAGAAGTCTTCTTGGTTGGTTGTATCGTTTACAGAGATCAATTCGAGGAAGCGCACTGGACCAAGTTCTCTTACAGCACTGGCCCATTCGTAACGCAAGCGGTCCGGGATGCTTCCGCCTTCCGCCACTTGTACACGAGCAGTGCAAACAATTACACAGACGATGCAGAGAAGAAACAGAGCTGTCCAAATTAGGACGCTGGCTGATCCTCCGCGCAGTTGTTTTCTTGGAGCGAGTGCGTTACGCTTGATAGGGGGCATCCGGCTGCCCCGCTGGTTTCGACCTTGTACACCCTGCCCTGCAAAGCCGCAACCCCCGCATAGATCCGCAGTTGCCGGTTTGGCGCGCCGAAGCCGATTGAGTGCCAGCCCTGGCTTGGCCATTCAATTCTGAAAAGTGGCTGACCGTCTTGCCGCGTGCGATTGCAAGGTCGCAGGCGACAGCGGCACAGGGAGGATTTAATTCATGCGAAGGTTCCTGAACTTGCAATGCATTTCGGTTCTCGCGCTACTCTGCTTCGTGCCCGCCATGTGGCCTGCTGCTTCGCAGGCTGCGCCGGTAGGCATCGGCATCTCGATCACCGTGGCTCCCCCGGTCCTGCCGGTATACAGTCAGCCGCCCTGCCCCGAGGACGGCTACATCTGGACGCCGGGCTATTGGGCCTGGGGGCCCGATGGGTATTACTGGGTTGCCGGAGCCTGGGTGGCGCCGCCGGATCCAGGGCTATTGTGGACGCCCGGCTATTGGGGATTTAACAATGGCGTTTATGTGTGGAACGTCGGCTACTGGGGCCCGACCGTGGGATTCTATGGCGGAATTGACTATGGCTTCGGATATCCGGGCGTCGGATTCTACGGCGGGCGCTGGACGAACGGCCATTTCTTCTACAACACGGCGGTAGTGCATGTGAATCGCACGGTAATTAGAAATGTGTACGTCGACCGGAACGGAATCGGCCGGAACAACAACCACGTAAGCTTTAACGGCAGGGGCGGCATCACTGCGCGCCCAACAGCGCAGGAACAGGCCGCAATGCGAGGGCGCCGCGTCCAGCCAACTTCTGAGCAGATGTCGCGGCAAACCACTGCTAGCCGGGATCACAACGCGCTTGCGTCCGTGAACCATGGCCGGCCGAATAACGCGACGGCAGCCCGGGTGAATGCGCGTCCCGTGAACCCGCAGCAACAGCGAAATGAACAGCGTACGCAGCAGCAACAGACGCGGAATCAGGAGCACGTTCAACAGCAGCAGCAAAGGAACGAGCAGCACTCACAGCAACAGGAAATGAAGCAGCAACAGCAGCAGAAGAACACTCAACGCCAAGAGCAGCAGCGTCAGACTCACGTCGAGCGTCCTACGCAGTCTCGTCCCGCGCAGAGCAAGCCCGAGACGCGGCAGGCGCAGCCGCAGCACAACGAGTCGCACCAACAGGCTAAACCGGAAGAGCACAAAGAAGACAACAACCACTAACGGCCGTTAGGCTCAACCAAAACGGAGGGGCGCTCGCTTCGGCGGACGCCCCTTTCGTTTTGGCGAAAGGCAATCAGGCGCGTTTTCGCGCCGTTACCGCGCGGCCTTGGAAGCGGCCGCGGCAGTGCAGTGCCGCACGCACTAGACGTAACGCGGAGAACGACGTGAATCCGAGCCTCTAATACCCCGTTGGAATTGCCAGGCCGTCGATGTACGCGCCGCTGCGCGGCGAGTCATTCCACACCTGGAATCCCGTGACGAAGTAGAAGATGTACGCTGCGGCGAGACCTCCGCTGGCGCCGTAGATCGGAAAAACGGTTTGTCCGCCGACATCGTAGAAGTCGATGTCCTGCATTACGGCGCGGCCCCAGTGCGAAAGGTCGAGGAAATCGACGCGGGACTGATTGGCGTTGATGCTCGACTTGATAGGAACGCCGGCCATCGACTTCTCGCCGGTGAAGAGCAGATCGATATCACTGGCTCGCCCGCCCGCTCCTTCCTTGATGATCTGCGAGATCGTGACGCCGAGCTGCTCCCACTGATGCTCCTGCTCGAGCGCGGTGTAGGCGATCAGCTTCGACACCTGGTTGGTGCCCAACGATTTGCGAACCTTGTTGATCGCCAAGCGCACAACGCCGGGCGTGATCGTCGAATTGTTGCCGCTCACATGCGGAGTGGCCAACTCAACGGGATAGGTGGAGCGGTTCAGGTTGAGCCATGTGCCGGTGGTGGCGTTGGTCTGGTGGTAGAGGATGCCGAAGAGCGAAACAGGCTGCGCTCCCGTGAGGCCGGCGTGGACGAGCAGATCGTTCGGGCTCGTGCCGGTGGGCAGAGAGTCGACCTGGATGAAGGAATTGAAGGGATCGACGAGCAGGACATTGCACGTCCCGCGGTTGGTGGTGAGGGTCGGATCGTAGACCTGGACGGGCTGATTGTAATAAACGAGCTGCGCCCCGGGCGGCTTGGCCATGTTGAATTGCGCGGCGACGCCGGACGGCAGCCCCGTGGTGGCGATCGAGCCGATCGTGCCGAGCACGCCGTTGCCGTTGGTCTGCATCACCTTGTCGAGAAACGACCGGAACTGGGCCATGCCGTTTTTCACTTCACGCTTGGCGGCGTTCTCGATGGCTTTTTCGGGCGCGTTGGACGCGTACTCGACCAATTTGGTGATTTCCACGGCGTTGGTGAAAAAGACGGGCGTCACTTGCGCCACGTCGTACGTGGTGCCCGAGCCGCGGCCCAAGTCGCCGCCGTCCATATTAGCGAGACTCGCGATGCCTCCTGGACGGATTTGCAGCGGTAGCCGCATGTTGCGCGAGCTGACGCGTTCCACGTCGCCGCGCTGCTGGATCATGGTCAATAAAATGTCGTCCCGCTCGTAAAGCAGCGGAAGTTTGTCCCTGACCTTTTCAAGCTGCAGCGCAACCGATTGTGCGTTCTGCATCTGTGACATGTTGTTCAATTCCCCTTTGGCGTGACGATGCCGCCGTGCACTGACATCGCCGGATTTTTATGGGTAATGCGAGTGGTGCTGGGATGTCCTCTTCGGACGGGTAAAAAGAGTGGGTTGCTGGCGGAAGCGGCGACCAGCTACATATTCAAAATGTCGGAATCGGACATGCGCGCGTAGTCGATATCGCGCGGCGCCAACGGACGGCGGCCATCGTTCCCTGCCCCGCCCGATCCGGCGATGTCCACGCGGCGCTCAGCAGCGCGCTGACGGGCGCGGCGGTCATGATTTGCGGTGACGATCGTCGAGGTCCATTCGTTGAGGACGCGCTTTGCAACGCCCGGCAGAGCCTGGCGCGCGCGGCCCCTAACCAGCGAGACGATAGCCCGCTGATGATCCGCATCGAGTGCGCCCGAACGGAACGCTTCGCGCATCTGCTGCGAGAGTTGCCGATTGGAACGCAGAGTTGTGTCGAGCTCGCGGTAGATTTCGCCCACCACACGGTTGCGCGCGCTTTTTGACACGCCTTCCGGCAGCAGCCGCTCTACTTGCGATTCGATGGCGTCGAGCACGCCCTGCACCGCAGCGGCATTGGCCGCGTGAAAGAATTCGGTTTGGGCCTGCGTCGGGCCCGATGGCGCGGGACTCGCGGGTGAAGCCGGATTTTGGGGAGTGGTGTTTTGCTGTTCGTCGGGCTGCACGGCAGCGGGCGGGGAATTCCGTGCCCCTGCGGGCGATCCAGCTAGTTGCGACATTGCTTGCGCGAGAGACGCAAACGCCGCCGAATCGAGTTGCGAAACGGCGCGTGCAAGCTCGGCGTGGTCTTCCGGGCGACGCGAGAAAAAGAGCGCGTCCATGCGATCGAGATCTGCCAGCAAGCCCGTGGCCGCGCGCGCTTCTTCCGGCGTCGCAAACGTCTCGCGGTACGCCTGCGCGTCTTGCCACGCGCGGCGGAGTTCCGGATTCGCATCGAGGGCCGCGCGCACACTCTCTGGTTCCGCGGCTGAATCGGGTGACGACGAATCGCCACGATCACTATTCGCGTTCTTGGAATCGCTGCCCTCGCTAGCGCCATCGAAATCCAGTGCGAGCTGAGAATCAGGCGTAGTGGCTTGCACCGCCGTGTCGATGCCGAGAATTTCGTCGTCAGTCGCTTGCCGATTGTGGCGTCCTGGTGCGTGCTTTCGCTGATGCGATGCGTGGGAGTCGTCGTGCGACGGTGTTCCCGCGGGATGGGGCTGCGAAATAGGCGGCGCGACTTGGCGAGTTGCCGTGGGTGCTACGGACATGTGTGCTTCACTCCTTCGTTTCGTACGAATCGGTGCGAACGTTGCGCCACCGCAAAGACCGACTGCCTGGGCGGCGATAACAACGCGAAATTCCCGGCTGCTCCTAGCGGCATGGCGCTATCTACATGACACTATGGTCGTTACGGTGTGTTTTCCGAAATGGGAGGAAAATTCAAATTGGTACTGAGGTACTATTTCGCGAAAATGTCGCCCGCTGTAAATCTTGTACAGCGGAAAAGTTTTTCCGCGAATCCTGGGGGACGCAAGAACCCGCGCTCGATCTGAGGTAGCAGCATGAATCCAATCGCCTCCGCAGACCGCAAGGAAAAGTCCGCAGAATCCGCGTCGCGAGAACATCAACTCGCGATTGAACGCCGCCGGCGCAAGCGCGCCCGAATTTCGGCGCAGGTGCACCTGCGCGTACTGAACGCTCCCGAGCCGTTCGAAGAGGTATGCACAACGGTCGACGTGTCGCGCGACGGATTGCTGATCGCCGCGTCCCGCACCGGCTACTGGAAGGGCCAGCAGCTCAGCGTGACGTTTCCCTATTCGACCGCGGCCACAGCGATCAATCAGGCTCAGCCCGCTGAAATTGTGCGCGTCACGGAGCATCCTGGCGGAAAGCTGGCGATAGCGGTCCATTTTCATTCCGCGAAGGTGCAAGCGAAGGAGGAGCGGAAGGGTGTGGGAGCCAGCAGCGCGGCGGACGGAGCGGATGTGATTGTTTCCGCCGCACCGACGCAACAGCCGTCGGTTGTGCTGGCCGTTGAGCCTGACGCGCGCGTCGCCGACATCATGCGCAATGTGCTGCAACAGGACGGATACACGGTGGTGATCGTCTCAACAGCGCAGGAAGCTCTGGAAGTGCTGAGAACCACAGTGCCGGTGGCCTTCCTGGCCGAAGTGGAAGCCGAGAGCGACGGAATGAGCGGGCACGATCTGTGCGTGATCGTCAAGCGCAACGAACGATTGCAGCGCGTGCCGGTGATTTTATTGACGCGGTCCGCGCGGCCGGCGGATTACACGGCAAGTCATCAGTTGGGCGCGGTGGTATGCATGGCGAAGCCCTTCAAGCCCGAAAGGCTGCTGCACGTGGTCCGCTTGGTTGCCCGGCAGTCGCCGAACAAAAGCGCGTACGGAGTACCGCGCAACATGTCGTCGGTCGAGCGCGCTCTGTAACACCGCCGTAACCTCGATCACAAGCAGCTCTCCTCAGGGTCACGGTACGCCGTGCCCGCAAACCCTCCCGCACGTCGTCCGCACGCGGCGCAACGCGCACTCATGATACGATGTCGCGAATGAGCGAAAAATTTGTCGTCGGGCTTCTGCAGATGCGTTCCACGAAAAGCCCCGAGGAAAATCTGGCGCGCGCGACCGAGAAGATCCGCGAGGCAGCAAAGCGCGGAGCGCAAATCGTCTGCGCCCACGAGCTTTTCCGCGGCGAATACTTCTGCCGCACGGAGGATGCGGCGCTATTCGATCTTGCAGAGGCCGTCCCCGGTCCGGCGACTGACGCGCTGGGCAAGGTGGCACGGGAAAACAAAGTGGTGATCGTAGCTTCGCTGTTTGAGCGCCGGGCCGCGGGCATTTATCACAACACTTGCGCTGTGATCGATGCCGACGGAACGTTTCTCGGAAAATACCGCAAGATGCACATCCCGGACGATCCGCTCTACTACGAGAAATTCTATTTCACGCCCGGCGATCTGGGATTTCCGACGTTCGACACGCGCTACGGCCGCGTGGGCGTGCAAATTTGCTGGGACCAGTGGTATCCCGAGGGAGCGCGCGCGGTGTCGCTGGGCGGCGCGCAGGCCATTTTCTACCCAACCAGCATCGGCTGGCATCCGGCTGAGAAAGAAGAATTCGGCGCGGCCCAACTGGATGCTTGGCGGACGATTCAGCGCGGTCATGCTATCGCCAACGGTGTGTACGTTGCCGTTGTCAATCGCGTCGGATTCGAGGGGAACCCAGCGGCAGGCGATCCTGGCATCGAATTCTGGGGAAATTCGTTTGTGGCGGATCCGTTTGGCAAAGTGATCGCAGAGGCCTCGAACGACAAGGAAGAAACGCTCGTGGTCGAATGCGATCCCGCCAGGAGCGAAGATACGCGTCGCAATTGGCCTTTTCTGCGCGACCGCCGCATCGACGCCTACGACCCGATCCTTAATCGCTGGCTCGGTAAATGAAGCGCGATCGGCTCCGCACGCTCCCGCCGAACACAGCCTTCCGAATGCCCGCCGAGTGGGAACCGCACGAAGCTACCTGGCTTGGCTGGCCGCATGAGCTAACTGACTGGCCGGGCAAGTTTGCTCCCATTCCCTGGGCCTTCGCCGAAATCGTCCGGAATCTGGCGCGCTGCGAGCGAGTGTTTTTGCTGGTGCAGGACGCGCGAGCGGAGGCACGCGTTCGCGAGTTGCTCAAGAAAGCCGACGCGCCCGTTGAGGCCATCAATTTCTTTCGCATTTCCACGGACCGCGGATGGATGCGCGATTCCGGACCGATTGCAGTTGCGGCGGGCGACGGCGCAGGGCCCACGCTGCTGAATTTCGCGTTCAACGGCTGGGCCAAATACGACGACCACAAAAAAGACGCGAGGGTCGTCGCGCGCGCGAACGCC